>QGNM01000023.1 GCA_003228095.2 Chloroflexota bacterium
AAACCCAGAACACCTAAAGTCCAATATAGATTTATGTAATAGCAGTCTTCCGATCGATAAATCTGTCGTTACAGAACTGTATCGTAGATGGGATGAATTAGACGACAACTGGATAGGGCAAATGTAGTTGCCTAAGACTTCTGTGCGTTATAAATATCCACCGGCCGTATATCTTCAGCCAATTCAAACTTAAATATTTTTGAATAGAAAAATAGCTCTGCCTCTAATGTTCTCTTTATATTAGGGCCTTTTCTAAATCCGTGCTGTTCACCTTCATATGCAATATAGGCTACTTGCATGTTTCTGTCTTTGAGAGCCTGAACCATCATTTCCGCTTGACTGGGCGGAACAACTTTGTCTTCTAATCCTTGAAACAGAATTACTGGTGCAGAAATCCTGTCGACATTGTTTATTGGTGACCTTTCTTGCCAAATAGCAATATCAGAAGGATAAGGTGCGATTAATCGATCTAAATATTTAGATTCAAATTTATGTGTATCTCTAGCTAAAGCCTCTAGATCAGTTACCCCATAAAAACTTGCCCCCGCTTTAAAAACATTGCTAAACGCTAATGCAGCCAGCGTTGTGAAACCCCCTGCACTTCCTCCGTCAATAGCAACTTTGTCTTTATCCACTTTGCCTTGTTTAATCAAATACAACGCCCCATTAATGCAATCAGCCACATCGACTACTCCCCAATTTCGGTCGAGCCTGCGTCGATAAGCTGTTCCATAACCCGTAGACCCTCCATAATTGATGTCCATTACCGCAAAACCTCGTGTTGTCCAATACTGGATGCTTTGATTCAAAGAAGATTCAGTGGCACCTGTGGGGCCTCCATGAATTTTTACCAGTAGTGGCGGTTTAGTTTTATTGAGGCCTTCATATTTACTATTTTTAGGCGGATAAAAAAATCCATGGGCGGTAAGATTATTGTCCGTTGGAAACTCTAAGGTCTCAGGGATTGATATGTCGCCTAAGTTCATAATATCTGCTGGCGGTTCGCTTATTTTGGAGTGCTCTTCCGTGCTTATGTTTAAAGAAACTACGGCTGAGTTTGATTCAGGAGATCCTGCTTTGAAGACAGCTACCCCTTCCGAGAAATTTATTGATGAATACTCGGTATAGGGCAAATCGAACCTGGTCAATTTTTTGGACTTGAGGGTGATAAGGCCTAAATGCCACTGACTGTTACAAGTGTAAGTGCAAATAATCGTTTCAGACGAGGCAAACTGGTATGTTTTCATGCCAAAAACCCACATTGGAGTGCCGAATTCTGCCTCCATAAGAAACACCGCTTCTGGACGCGCCTCTTCTTGCTCAGTATCTACACTATGCAAATTCCACCACCCGGTCTTGTCAGACACATAAAATAAGCTATGTTTACGTTCTGGATGCCATTCTGGCTGAAATACTGCTTCTGTATTGCCTCCGGCTACCATATGAGAATTTTGTATGCCTTCTTTACCAAGCTCTCCAACCCATAATTCACAGCCATCCCATGGCATTAAAGGGTGGTTCCACTGCAACCAACATAGTTTTGTCCCAGATGGATTAACTCTTGCATTGGAATAGAAATCAGCACCCGAAACCAATACTTCAGGACTAGTGGCAATTGGGGCGTCAGAAGATAATCTCACTATACGATTTGTTGGTTCATATACTGAATCCAAGCTGTGAGATTCATTTACACAAATCAACTGACCTGAACTATGATGGGTTTTAATATCGGCATACCGCTGAGTAGTATCAGCGGGAGTTATTGCAACAGGTTTCCCGTTTTTTGCTTGGCGGTATATTCTTTGATCAACAAAGTTGGAATAATAAATTATCCCGCGCGAAACGTCATAGGATCCTCCGCCATATTCATGCACTCTTGACCGGGCGCTGTGATTTTCAACAATTGCGTCAGCTATTACAGCATTGCTGTTACGCCTCACGATTACGCTTCTACCCCCTTCGCTTGGCCTACCTTCGATCCAATAAATGTCTTTACCGTCCTTAATTACTTGGCTTAGGCCTATGGATCCGTCCGCTATTTTCTTGGCGCTTACCTGAGACTTCCATCCACCATAGTTTGCCGGTTGTTTAATCATCTAAATTGCCTTGGTTTTCTTCTTCATTCGGCTGGTAAGCCATCCAAACATTCGATTGGGTTTGGGGGGCCACACTATATCTACCTTTTATTAGTTGGTTATTTACCAATATTCCTGAAAAGTTTATTTTATTCATTGGGATTCCAGAATTGTTTAGCATAAGATCATAAAATCCCGTTGAAAACTCAATATAATCCCCATTCACGCTCCCAATTAAGTCGCCTTCCTGTTTTTGATTATTAGCATCCGTCATTGAGATCTTTCCCGTTAATGTCGAGCCTTGTTTTAACAGGGTTAATTCGACGGGGCGCACCGTTTCTTTGTCATTTTGGAAGTCAGCTAGATCGGGATCAATCATTACTCCACGAAAATCCCCGATTTTGGTAGTTTCTTGATTGCCAGACAATTGATTTGCTTTAAATGAGGCCAACAAACTATTAACCAGCTGCCGCAATTGCTCGTCCCCATTAGACAAAACAAACGTACCAAACACACCAGCAGGCTGTTGGCCAGGTCCTTTTGTTATTGCAACTACTTCATATCGCTCATCATTTAAGTCTATATGCAACATCTCAACATATGATTGGTCATTCACAATAACTGTATGGAACCTAGAGTCTGTCACCTCGCTTGGACCGTCGATTTGAGTGGGCTGATGAACCAATTCGTATGCAGCTTTTCTCTGGCTTGACCAATCTAATAAAGTTTCTTCGACGGCTTCATTTAGCCTCCGTACTATCAAAGTAGTTGAGCCTGCTTGATCGTATATTCTATGGTCTGTAACCAAAACTGTTTCTTCAAATTTCCGGTCCGTTTTTTCAAGTTTAACTACCGTCCAATTTATCGGAAATTGTACTTCCCAACCGTATTTTTCACTTACTAATTTCCGTTCAAGTGAAAATCGATCTACTGGCTTTGCCTTAAAGTTATTCAACCAAATAAACGCACTAATAAATGCATGCATATCCCTTAAGTTATATTTGGAGCTGTTTTGGCAGGTGTCAGCCAATATATTCAAATATAATTTCCAATTATCTTTAAGATATACCGAGGTCCATTCATAACCATGTCCATCGCAGTACCCTTCTCCTGAACTTATATACTCGTACCATATTCCGCTAATACCGCCAGTCAGAGATCTCTGATATTCCGAAACTATAGAAAACCCAGTTGTATTTGCGAACCTAAATGCTTTTAAGGCCTCGGTCGCTTCTTCAGATGTGTTTCCTACAAAGGATTCTCCGTTGACTATTTCATACGTCGAATCTGTTACTGTCAGGGAGACATAGCCGTTTCCCATAACATCACCACTATCTACGTCAGCCTCGAATCTGTCTAAAGTATCATCTTCTCTCGAATAATATTGTGCATCCGCTGAATATGACCAGGATGTTGGCAAAGCAACTAAATAGCGTGATGCTAAGTCAAGATACGTAGTCCATTCAGTGGATATAATATTCTCGCTATACAAAAAGCTAACTTGGTCTGTTTCATAAGCTGCAATTAAATTGGCAACCATATTACTAGGAACCGCATAATTCACGCCAATTAACCGGGTCAAGGGGTCAATAATAGCGCTTGTATAGTAATCTCTTCTTGTAGTTACTCCCACTACTTCTCCAAAGGTGTTTAAAAGTGGCCCTCCGCTATTACCGGCATTCGTGCCTATTTCTGTGTGTAGGAATTGCCGTCCATCGGTTAGCCGTGCCGTCGAAAAAACTCCGGTGTTAATTGTGGGCTTTAAACCAAAATCGCTTTCTGTCCATTCACCCAAATATGGGTAGCCGATTGAAATCAACCATTCTCCTGGATAAAGCTTGCTGGAGTCCGCAAAAGAAAGATGCGGGTATTCAAAGACAACTGCCTCATCTACATTTATTTGCAGTAAAGCGATATCCTGGCACGGGTATATGGCAACCAGAGTGGCGTCCATTTCCCCTAAATCAGCATTCTTCAATAAATACTGATTTCCTATCTCGGCCTGATAACACATAGTCGCTTCCATTTCGTCAGTTAAGGTGCTCACCACATGCGCATTCGTAACTACAAGACCCGATGAGTTTACGAGAAACCCCGTGCCTCCACTGCTGGTCTCCACAATTGCTGATGCGGAATTATTAGTAACTCCTAGAACATCTAGGGGGAATGAACTTTCTATATTTTCATTCGGAGTCGACGTTGGAGTGGCAACCAAAATTACTTCCACCTCTTTGATAATCTCAACAACCTTCTCGACCTCAACTAGAACTTCTATTTCTTTGATTACTTCAACTGGAACTTCGATTTCCCTGATTACTTCAACTGGAACTTCTATCTCTTTAATTAAAACATCTGGCTCGGGTTTCGACAGTGTTGCAATAAAATCCAATCTAGCCTCAACAGTAGCTTCTATATCAGGCGTTGGAGAAGTTACAATTTTTTCTTCTGGGATATTAGCGACACCATTTCCGTCAAAACATGACAATAAGAAAATAACAGCGATGGCCAAGGCAGTTATTGTTAAAATGATTTTTATTGGAAATCCCAGAAGGTTTGACAAAATTTACCTTTCCACTAAATGCATAAGTAAATGTTAATTCAATATAAGCGTACTAATTGCATTATACTGGCTTCATGATTCCAATTAATTTGTCAATCAAAAATTTTATGTGCTATCGAGAACCTCCTGTGCTTAACTTGGAATCTATACAGGTAGCTTGTTTATCCGGAAAGAATGGGCATGGAAAATCAGCTTTGCTCGACGCAATCACTTGGGCTATTTGGGGGCAAGCTCGCACAAAAACTCAGGACGAATTAATTCATCAGGGTCAAGCGGATATGGTAGTTGATTTAGAATTTTCAGCACGTGGCCAAATTTATAAGATAAGTCGCCGTCATTCTCGCAAACGAGGCAAACAGGGCGCCTCCTCATTAGAATTACAAGTATTTTCAGAAGCGAAGTTCGTTCCGATGACTGGCAATACAATACGCGAAACTGAAACTATTGTGAAAGCGTTGCTTAATATGGACTATGACACCTTTGTGAACACGGCCTTTTTAGTTCAGGGAAAAGCAGATCTTTTTAGTTCATCAACTCCTGCAAAAAGGAAGGAGACTCTTGCTGAAGTATTAGGGCTCAGCTATTATGATTCGTTAGCAGCAAAATCTCGAGAATTCGCACGTGAGCAAGATCGATTAATAGCGTCGATTGACTCAACTGTGGCCTTTCAATCGGAGGAAGTGGATAAAAGAGGTTTATATCAGGCTGATTTATCCAAGGCAGAGGACAATCTAGCTAATACGGAAAACTCTTTGCGCCTGGCTTTGTCGGAAAAATCAGTTATCGAGTCTAAAATTGACAAGCTGAAATTGACGGAATCTCTCATAGAAACAAATCGAAGTCGGGCTAATTCGGCAAAAACAGAGCTTCAGCAGCTACAAAAATCTCTAGATGACTTTCAGGCGGAACTTGTCGAAGCAGAGAAGCTCAAAGGCAAAGAATCAGAAATTAGCAATAGGCACTCCGAGCTTCAAGAGGCCTTATCCGAAGAAAAACTAATTTCCAAAGAAGCCTCAAAACATAAAACCATCTCACATGATGCAATTAAGCTAGAGCAGTCCATTGACATTGAAACCACTCGGCTGAGGGAGCGCGTCCAATCAACTGAACAGCAGTTAAATGATCTCTCAGTACTATCTGCAAGCCTCCCTAAACTACATAAAGATGTCGTTCACATTGACCAGCAGAAAGCTGACTTAAAAAAGTTGATTTCGAGATCCGAAGAATTAGGCAAATCTATTTCTGTCTTAGAAACACGATCGGCTGTTTTGGATAATGAAAACTCGGCATTAAAACAAACGATGGATGAAACGAGGCAAAAATACGATTATCTTCAATCAGAAGCCGCAGTATGTCCCGTTTGTAGCGAAGCCCTTGGTAGCACCAAAATCGAAAAGCTGAGATTAGAATATGAAGTCTCTGGCGCTCAGGCCAAGGCCACATACTTGGAAAACCAAAATCAAATGACACAAGTTAAAAAGGAAATGTCCTCCGGCCAAGACAAGCTTTCTCAAATAAATGAACATGCCGCCCGTCTACATACTGAGATTTCTGGCAAGGAAGAATCGTTAAGTCGTAACGTTGCTAATGCAGAAAGCGCTACAGTAAAAAGCCAGCAACTACGCACTGAGAAATCATCTCTTAGGGACCGGCTTTTAAGTGATTCATTTTGTGCCTCCGAAAAAGATGGTCTTGCCAAGATAAATCGTGACTTGAATTCCTTAAAATATCAGCCTGAAAAGCACGAATGTCTAATTAAATTAATCGAATCTCTACGCCCTTACGAAGCATCGATGAGGCAATTAAATCATGCTAAAACTTCAGCCAATAAGCTTAACGAGAGTATAAAACAATCTACCGCGCTATTCGAAAGACGATCCAATGAAATAAAACATGCAAATCAAGAAATTGTAGGTCTAGAAAAAGCGTTGGTTGAGCTTCCAGAAATTGTCCGGCGATCTGGTGAGATATCTGGGCAGGTCGAAGAGCTTGAAAAACAGCGGTCTCATTTATCTGAAGAGACTGGCAGGCTGAGAGAACGCTTAGATCATTGTAAAAGGATAAAAGCCCAAATCAATAAGCAAATGAAGGCAAGAAACTTGGCAGAAAAAGATAGGCTTACTTTCAATGACCTGGCAGGGGCTTTTGGTCGTAATGGAATTCAAGCCATGATAATTGAAACTGCAATTCCCCAAATCCAGGACGAGGCGAACGAAATGCTATTTAGGTTGACCGACGGCAGTCTCTCTCTCAGGTTTGATCTCACAGAAGGTCGAATAGACCACAATACCGGTAACCCTTCAGAACAGCTAGAAATTCGTGTGAGTGACGAGATGGGCACAAGAAGTTATGAAACTTTTAGCGGGGGTGAATCTTTCAGAATAAATTTTGCCATCCGCATAGCTCTTTCAAAGTTACTTGCTAATCGATCTGGGGCACCACTGCCAATCCTGTTTATCGATGAAGGCTTTGGCTCTCAAGATGAAATTGGCCAAGATCGTTTGAAAGAGGCCATTAATTTTATCCGCAATGATTTTGAAAAGATTTTAGTTATTACACATATTGAAGAAATCAAAGATTCTTTTCCGACTCGAATAGAAGTCGAAAAGACTCCATCAGGCTCAACATACACCCTGGTATCTTAGTGAAAATTGATGCCTAAAGATTTAAATAAAGATTGTTGGCCTATTGAACAAGAGGCTGTTCTATTAATAAAAACTGAGCTGTCAGCGTTTTTACAAAAATTCAAATCAGAAAAACTTTTTTCCCCGGGAATTCAGGTAGAAACCCCAGAATCAATTAGCTTGCAGGACACTTATTTCGATACTCCTTCGCAAGAATTAGGAAGTGTTCAGGTCGCTTTAAGGTTAAGAAAAGAAGGTGGCTCACTTTTACTAGGTGTTAAGGGGAGAGATCAGTGGACAACTTCCGGAGTTTCAAGAATCGAAGTTGAGGAACCATGGTGTGCAAATGGAGTAGCCACTATATTACATTATCTTGATTTTATGGGAGTAACCCTGACGCACCCAGGTGTCCCTATAGGGTCAGCGAATCCTGTGAGCATACTGGGCTTAATGGATCTGAGGCCAATTCAAGACAGGTCATTAAAAAGAACATTATGGCCCATATTAGATAATGCCGACCGGATAATTTGCTCTTTAGCCCTGGATGTAGTGACATTAAATCTTTCCGATGAGCAGGTTAAGTATGGGGAAATAGAAATAGAGCTCGTTGACGGATCGGTTAGCGCCATTAAGAACCTGTTCGATACTCTCATATATAATTATTCTGAATTTCTTCAACCTTGGCGATATAGCAAGCTTCAAACAGGTATTGCTATTGAGTCTTTATCTAGGTCATCTGATGGAGGCGGTATTGTCAATGAAAATGGAGAACTAACGCTCGCAGGTATCGGCCAAATTGAGCGGTTCCTTAAGAAAAATGCATCAATAAAGTGACGTTGCAATGATAGCATCGTGATTAATATTCGGGGGTAATGTTGGTAAAAATTTTAGGTGGATATCAAACTGATTTTGCTAGGAACTGGCTAAAAGAAGGAGTGTCTATTGTTGAAGCATTTAAAGAATGTGTGAACGGCGCTCTGGAATCAAGCCATTTGAATGCACGCGACATAGAAACTATCCATGTTGGAAATGCGGCTGCAGAACTGTTCCTTTCTCAGGGCCACCTTGGTGCATTGTCAATAGAAGCAGACCCTTCACTACGAGGATTACCTTCTGCAAGACATGAAGCAGCATGTGCTTCAGGGAGCGTGGCAGCTCTTGCCGCCTCAGCGGAGTTAGAAGCTGGAAGGTATGACGTGGCGCTAGTTATCGGAATCGAACAAATGAAAACAGTTGACCCGCAAAAATGTGGAGAGTTCCTAGGAACGGCAGCGTGGTATGAAAAGGAGGCTAAGGGAATTGAATTTCCATTTCCAAAGCTATTTGGGCAGCTAGGCGTTGCATACATGGATCGATTTGGCTTAGATCATGGCTACTATTCCGAATGCCAATCTTACTTGTCAGATCTTATGTTTAATAATGCACGCCTTAACAAGAACGCTCAGGCAAGAAACTGGGATATATCAAACATGTCAGACAAATTAACTGCCAGGATATCTCCGGAAATCACTGTGAAAGATTGTTCCCAAATAACAGACGGAGCGGTCGCTATCATAATTGCTTCGGACAAGTTTACTTCCCAGTATGCCAAAACCCGTGGCTTTGACTTAGAGTCCATTCCGACAATCCTCGGATGGGGCCATACCACAGCGCCCATTGCGTTATCAGACAAGCTGTCAGAAAGTGAAAATGATACATACGTATTGCCACATGCTCGCAGGGCTATCACAGATGCATACCGTCGCGCAGGTATTGCTGGCCATTCGAGCATCGATTCTTATGAATTTCATGATTGTTTTACAACCACCTCTTATGCGTCTATAGATTTAGTTGGATTAACAAAACCTGGAGATAATCACCTTGCGATCGAAAAGGGATGGATAGAAAAAGATGGGCTTTTACCGTTGAATCCAAGTGGCGGTTTAATCGGAGCAGGACATCCAGTTGGTGCCACAGGAGTACGTCAGTTGCTTGACAGTTATTTACAAGTATCAGAAAGGGCGGGACCTTATCAAACTCAACTAAAAAACAAAAAAGTCCTTGCTGTTAATATTGGTGGTAGTGGCACTACGACGGTTGCAACAGTAATAGGAACAGGCAAGACATGAACATACCAACAGCTTTTGAAGTGGGCGCGGCTGCTTCCATAACAAAAACCATTACACTCGAGGACGTTGAATCCTTCGCAAAAATAAGTGGCGATGATCAACCTGTTCATATATCGCCCGATTATGCTTCCAATACCCGTTTTGGGGGTCAAATCGCCCACGGCACTATTTTAATCGGCCTTATTTCGGCAATTTTAGGCAATGTCATGGCGGGCAATGATTACACTGTAATATTCCTCGGACAATCTTGTAAATGGATTTCACCAGTTAAGCTAAATGACACTATCACTGCCGAATGTGTGGTAACAAAGGTTAGGAGTGATAAGCCTATTGTGAACTTAGACTGCATTTGCACCAACCAAGATCAGATCAAAGTTATGGAAGGCACGGCAACCGTATATATTGATGCCTATCCATACAAAGGCTAATTTCGTTACGATTAAGTATTAAGGCCAAGGTCTAGATCCAAACTTTTGTGCTTGGTCTACTATGTCTATACCTACGTTTTCAGACCAGGCTGCTATCAGCTGGCTTACAACAGGCCCTATCTTGCCATCTCCTACTTCTCTATGATCCACCTTTGTCATTGGAAGGACTCCTGGTCCAGTGAAGGAGAGAAATGCCTCATCCGCAGTGTATAAATCATATGGTTGTAAATCCTCTTCAACTATTGGGATGTTCAGTTGATTCGCCAAGTCAAACACAACAGACCTTGAAACCCCCTGTAAGGCCGATCGATCCGTTGCTGTTTTGATAGTGCCATTACTAACCAAGAACACATTGTTGATAGTGCCTTCCGTTATGTTGCCTTCATGGTCAGTTAATATAGGCCAGCCACCAGGGACCACGTCATTGGCTTCTAGTTCAGCCATCGCAAAATTCATTCGGGTGTAATGCTTAACTTTTGGCTCTACTGTGCCAGGAGCATGGCTTTTCGTTTTTGTTATTACTCCATGCGCTCCTGTCAAGAACTCTGGCGCATATCTTGAAAAATCAAGCGGGGCAATTCTGCACCCTACGGATGGTGGTCCTGCAGACCAAGCCCATGGGCCTTTTCCGCGAGTGGCAAAAAACCAAATAATCAAATCGCCTACTTCGGGTATATGTTGTCGGTTACGCTCAACCGCCTCTATTATTATCTTCCCAAATTCATCCATGGACATACCAATATCCAGCCTAGCGTATTTCAAGGATCTTCGCATTCTGTCAAAATGTCTCTCGATCTTGAATGGTTTTCCATTATAGGTTCGAGCCACATCAAAGACCGCATCTCCCATAAGTAAGCCCCGGTCGAACACGTCCAACTTACATTCTTCAGTTGGAATCCAGTCCCCATTAAAAAACGATATGCAGTCAGCCATGGCATTATTCCTCAAAATTAATATTAAACATGATTATACGCGCTTGCGATAGCCAGCTGTCCAGCTGTACCTTTGTACGTATGAACAATCCAATCAAGGCAGTCCTTTTTGACTGTGATGGAACTCTAGCTCCCGTACACATGTTGGTGACTCCTGCGGTCAGAGCTTCAGTGAAGAAATTATCCGGTTTAGTTCCGTTGGCAATTATATCTTCTAGAGATTTTCACGATATCTCTTGGCTTGCTAAGGACCTTGGCCTTACAGCGCCACAAATCTCCGAGGGCGGCGCCCGTTTATTTGATGCTCAATCTACTAAGTGCCTAGCTTTACAATGTTTGGAAACCTCTGACGCGGAATATATATTCGAACTGCTAGAAAACAAACGATTAGAATTCATAGCAATCGACGGCGATAAACGCATCAGCTCAGTAAAGCAGATAGTAAATTGGAAAATTTCCAGAATCACGGCAACTTCTCTTACTGAAAAACAGGCCTCAGAAATAATTTGTAGTATGAATTACCGTAAATCGCTCCATGCTGCCAAGGTTCAAAGAACCGACAACAAAGAATGGATGATTGATTTTACACATTCCCTGGGAACCAAATTAGCAGCCGCATGTAAATTCGCCGACTTACTAAACCTCTCTGTCAAAGATTTGGTTTCAGTAGGTGATGGATACAATGATATTTCGATGCTTAAGGGATGCGGATATGGAATAGCGATGGGTCAGTCACCAAAAGAATTACAGGATGTTGCGGACTACGTTGCCCCTTCTGTGGAAAATGACGGCCTGGTGGTCGCTATCGAAGAATTCATTTTACCAAAGATTCCGAATAAGTTGCCATCTAATAATATATAAAATTAGGAGACAGTAGATTTCATGAAATTTGAAGGCCTGTTGTTAGATCTGGATGGAACTATTCTTCGTCCTGATCAAACAATATCAAATGATGTGGCGCAAGCAATATCAAGCATTAGGGAGCGAATCCCTGTATGTATATTAACTGGGCGTGAACTAGCTGAGGTGTTAAATTATGCTTCCATTTTAGGATTGAAGACTCCTCAGGCTTGTGACGCAGGATCCACTATAGTGTCGGCTTCAAGCCACAAGGTTTTGTGGGCTGTTAGTTTATCGAAGCATGAAGTGGATTTGATTTTAGATGAATTAAAAACTTCTAAATTGGAGTTTTTTGCGACCCGCCCTGATGGAGTTAATACGAATATCAATTCTGATTCTTATATAAAAAAATCAAATTGGATAAACTCTGACTGGGATGACGCAAAAAGGTATGAATTTACAAGAATCTCAGCTCTAAATTTATCTGATCAGGACGCTTGTGAGCTAGAAAATCGCCTGTCTCGTAATGCCAACATGAATATTACTAAAGCCTTTTTACCTTACAACGGCTTGTGGGCTGTAGATTTTACTCATGAAAATATAAACAAAGGTACTGCAGCAGCCAAGATTGCTGAATTTCTCGGACAAGATCTGGCATCATTTGTAGCTGTAGGAGACAGCTACAATGATAAATCTATGTTAGATTGTGTCGGCTTTTCAGTTGCAATGGGAAATGCCCCTAACTCAATGACAGCGTCTGTTGATTATATTGCGCCTACGATTGAAGATGATGGCCTTGCAACAGTTATTAATGAAGTTGTTATTCCAGGGTTAAGTTAGCCGGGCTTTATACATGGAGTCTAAATTGCCCAGAATCCAACATGGACCATTCAAGTCGTTTTTATATCCAGACTATAGATTAGTCTGGATTGGATCCACCACTTCCTCAACAGCTAATTGGATGCTAAAAACCGCTATCTCCTGGCTAGTTTTAGAGATGACACATTCGCCAATTTTAATAACTTTTGTTTTCGCTGCTTTCGCTATCCCTAGTATTTTTATTGGCCCATTTGCCGGGGTCTGGGCAGACAAGTATAGCCGTAAAAAGTTGTTGGTCTTTGTGTGGATAGTATCTTGTGTTTGTTCAATTATTTTGGGCGTGCTTGTTATGGCCAATATCAAAGATGTTTGGTTAATTCTTTTACTCACGGCAATAATTGGATCAAGCATGCCGATTGTTTTTGTTTGCAGCCAGACATACATATACGACATTGTCGGTCCATCTAATGCATTAAATGGAATCTCTCTTTGGTCCCTAGGGTTAAGGTTGGTTGGTGCTGCAGGGGCAATAGTTGGGGGATTCATAATTGAATCCTCTGGCATATACGTGGCCATATTCATAGCCGCCATAGCGTATGGGCTTTCATGTATTACGATTAGCGCAATAAAACACGTTGAACAGCCTGGCATTTTAGATGACTCATCTGTATTTGCAAACTTAAAATCTGGGCTTAGCGTAATTAAGGGTTCAGGCTTATTAATTGGGGTAGTCATATTAGCCATAACTGCAGAAGCTTTTGGCTATGGTGTAACCGCTATCTTTCCCATATTGGCAGACGTAGGTGTTTTTGGCGTAGGGGCTCTTGGTTTAGGAATAATGAATGGGGCTTTTGGGGTCGGCGGGGTTTTGGGCTCAATCATTTTGGCATCATTAAGAACCTTAGATCGCCTTGGTGTGCTTTTGGTTACAGCTTTAATGATTTGTGGACTGCTGTTGCTAGCTTTATCTTTATCAAATTATTTTTATATAACAGTGCTGATAATTGGTGGACTAGGTCTAGTAATGGCTAGTTATGACACGTTATCAATCCTGATCATACAGCGCACTGCTCCTGAAGGTATGCGTGGAAGGCTTACAGGCGTTCTGGTTTTGACTTTTGGCATAGGCCCTGCTGGCCATGTCGCCTTAGGGGTTATAACTTCAGCAATTGGTCCTGCTTTAGCAATCGGAACAAGTGCCGTAATTGTGATTTCAATTACATTGCTCACTTTTTTTATTATCAAAAAACTGCGCTCAATGTAATCTTGATGTATGATTTTGGCATTATGTTTAAATTCATTATTTTATCTATATTAATTTGTACCTTAATGGTTGGAGTTGCGTGCGGAGGATCCGCTACAACAGAAAAGAGCGCGGGCCAAGACAGTAGTAATCTCGCTGAATCTGTAGAAGATTCTGTAGAAGATTCTCAATATGGCGGCGTCTTTTTTACTATTGCCGAGGGTGAAATGAGCGATCGGCGTAAAGACCACGTTGTTTTGTTAATGCCTGACGGCAAAGTAATGGTAGTAGGTGGGCGCTCTAGTAGCGCCACTCAGCAAAGGGTGCCTCGCTTGAAATCAGCGGAACTATATGATCCGACTACTGAAGAGTGGACCTACTTGGCTGAAATGATTAACACGCTATCAGCTGCTGGTAGAGAAAGTCCCGCAGGTAGTGTCTTAAAAGATGGTCGTGTTTTCATGACCGGAGGGCAAAACAGCAGTAATGACCCTCTCAAAACATCTGAACTGTATGACCTAAAAACCGACACATGGACAAAGGGGCCGAAACTCCTTTCCTGGATACAAAGACATACCCACACATTATTAGACGACGGTAGGGTAATAATTATAGGCGGTACAGACGACCTTTCTCAGCTAAAAAAGACAGCCGTTTTTGACCCCGCAACTGACACGATAACAAAAGTTGCCGAGATGACTACAGGAAGGTCTAATCATACTGCTACATTGTTGCTTGATGGTCGTATTTTAGTTGCTGGCGGAGGCAAGCGAGAGCTTTCAGATGCTACAGACACAGCTGAGGTATATGACCCTGAAACTGATACATGGACATCTGCTGGCCGAATGAACGAAGCTAGGCTATCCCATACAGCGCACCTTCTGCCTGACGGCAAAGTACTTGTAACTGGAAGTAAAGGGAAGCTTGCATCAACGGAAGTATATGACCCTGAAACAAATTCCTGGTATACCACCTGCCCAATGATGACCGGACGCTCCGATCATTCTGGGTCACTTTTGATCGACGGTCGTGTTTTTGTGACCGGAGGTGAAGGAAACATAGCTTCAACTGAAATATATGATCCATGGACCGGTGAATGGTCTTCAGGCCCCAAGCTAAATGTTTCCCGAAACAGACACCGGCAGATAACAATGCAAGACGGTTCTGTGCTTATAACAGGAGGCCAAGGACCTGAAAAAATGTCCGTAGTGGTCGAATACTTTAAACCAGACCCTATAACTTCACAGGACAGCCCGTCTAAATTAGGCTGTGGCGGAAGTTTGGTTGTGAAAGAAACCACGGACGAAGATGAATACAACGCAAATTCTCCTGATACGGACGCGGCTCATTCTGATAGGTTTTCTGAGATAGACGACGCTGGTTTGTCGGAAGCGGATTTAGTATTTACAGATCCAGATATTGCCGACTCTGCTGACGACGTGATTGTTGTGCCCCTTAGAACGCCTGGCACGATCCGTATAGGACAAGGGATAGGTAGTCCTTCAGTAGATGCCACTGGCACCATCGTTCGGTTCAAAGAACTTGTTGCTAACTCCGAGGCCGAGGGCGTAATCGTTAAAGTAAATCTACGTAATGGCGGCTGGGACATGGGAGACATGGATCTTGTTATTGGTCCTGGGGAAAGCGGTCCTGCTGTTAAAAAGTTTGCACGGGTTTGGATTGGGCTTTTGGGTGTAGGTACTGACGAATCGGGCGCGGTCACCGCTACCGTAGTGGTATTTGAGCCTGGTAAATAATCTGAAATAGAATTGGCCACAAATCTTTGTGGCCAATTCCTTATCAAAGCCGCCGGTTCTACTCTCTCCAATTGCTTTGTTTTGTTAACTCCATAAATTCAGCATGCGCATGCGCAGATGCAGCTATGATTCCATCACTCTCTAAGCATGCTCGATTTCCTGCTCGATCAGTAACTAATCCCCCTGCCTCTTCAACAATAAGAAGTCCTGATGCCTGATCCCATGGCTCCAATTTATAGTGAAAAAAAACGTGAAGACGCCCAGCGGCAAGATAAGACAAACCTAATGCCGCTGAACCAAATATACGCGCTGTTTGCATACCTGGCCAAATACTTTTAATGATTTCCAATGAATCTGCCCCTCCCTGATCATCATAAGATAAGTCTAGTCCTAAAATTCCGTCCGCCAAATGCTTTTCATCAGAAACATGTATCCTCTGTCCATTCAAAAACGCACCCAAGCCCTTTACGGCATGAAATGTTTCTTTCCTAATGGGGTCATGGGTTATTCCTAGCTGTACTTCTCCATTGAAAGCTAATGCGATAACCGTCGAGAAGTGTGGAATATTTGAGGCGAAATTCCGAGTTCCATCCAAAGGATCGATTATCCAAAGCCAACCATCAGTAATCAAATCTCCTCCGCTCTCTTCCGCCAAAATAGGAATATCCGGGTATTCTTTTATCAATATCTCTTTTACGGCTATTTCTGCCTCGACATCAGTTTCAGTGACTACGTTTCCCCTGCCCTTCATGGTAATTCGTTTAGACTCAGAGAATCGCTGTACTAAAATCGTACCAGCGCGCCCAGCTGCTTCTAATGCAATATCGATTGTCGTCCTCTTGCTAGCTGATCTCGGAAAATTAATCATTATTTATTAACCCTACATTTTTTATGTTATTTATAGAAATTACGTTCTGATAGACTCAAAGTACACCAACATAGCTTGTCAAAAATCGATTATATTACATCAAACATTTTAGGATATTTGTTCCGGATATATATAGGTCAAAATATTGGTTTAGTCAAAACGAGTGACTGATGGTAAGTCGTTAGCCAGTCTGTAATGCGATTGCTTGTCAGGCACCCCTGTAAATCGCGGTTACGGTCCTTTAACAGGCCTATTAAGACCCAGACAAGTTATCTCTATTAACTTGTTGCGCCATTATAATTTTTGATGTGTGAAAAAGTCACTTTATTTTTCATTCACTTTTTGTGGGTTTGGGTATTGATCCCGATAATTGAAGTGCTAGAATGGCCAACAGCTCTCTAATTCGAGATGGGTCCCGGATGAGTTGCACGCCTATGTCTAGGCGTTTACAAGCATTAAACCGGGGGTATTATTTTGATTTGAGATTTTAAAAACAAAGGAAAGATAAGCGAAAATCTTGCAATCTATTAAATTAGAAACAAAAGAGCTCCAGCCTGATAAACATGAAAGCCCAAAGTCTCTGTGGCAGGCCGTCTTAGGAAACTTGCAACTTCACGTTTCCAGGGATTGTTTTGATACATGGTTATCAAAGACGACTTTTGTTGCATTAGAAGATAATGTACTCACAATTGGAGCTCCGAATGCTTTTGTAGCGGAGATGCTCGAACAAAGATTATCCGGAATTGTATTAAACTATGTAAAAAAATTGGTGGGTCCCCAAATTCACCTAAAGATTGTCGTTGTCGGTGCTTCAGTCACGCCGATCTCTAGCGTAAGTGAGATAAAACAAAAACCATTTGTCTCAAAAGAATTTACTTCTCATTTATTTCATAAATTTACTTTTTCAGAATTCGTTGTTGGTCCTTCAAATGAACTGGCTCATGCTGCCGCTATGGCTGTAGCAACGAATCCTGCAGAAAAATATAACCCTCTGGTTATTTATTCCTCAGTTGGCCTCGGCAAGACGCATCTACTTCACGCTATCGGCCACAGCGTTACAACGCTTGGGTTAAATCCTGTTTATGTTACGACAGAAGAATTCACCAACCAGTATATTTCTGCCATTAGGTCCGGCACCACCGAAGAATTTAGGTTTCAGTATCGTAATGCGGACGTGCTTCTAATAGATGACATCCAATTTCTTTCAGGAAAAGAACAAACTCAAGAGGGATTTTTTCACACTTTTAATGCATTGTACCTAGCTGGCAAGCAAATTGTAGTTGCGAGTGACCGGCCCCTTCAAGAATTAAGTATTTTAGAAAAGCGAATTCGATCTAGGCTGGGAGGAGGGTTGGTCGTTGACTTACAGCCACCTTCTATCGAAACAAGACTAGCCATCCTAAAGTCTAAACTAAACCGCCTCAAAAAAGCTGATGTGGTTTCAGAAGAGATATTAGCATTAATTGCAAGTCGGGCTTCAGCCAATATTCGAGAACTAGAAGGACATCTAAATCGAATAATTGCTTACGGAGACCTAGTAAATCAGGAGGTCAGCATTGATATTGCCTCAACCTTAATTCCTAATACAGTATCTCCAAGCTTAATAGGAACCGTGACCCCAAAAACGATCTTAGATTTAATTTCAAAACATTTTAATGTTGAAAAATCTGAGTTGAGCGGAAGATCAAGGAACTCACGGCTAACAAAGGCTAGGCATATAGCTATGCACTTACTGAGAGAAGAGGCGAAAATGGGATTCAAGGAAATCGGAGCCGTGTTAGGACATAGAGACCACTCTACAGTCATTAGTGCCTGTCAAAAGGTGTTGGTAATGATTTCCAATGATAATTCCATACATAACGAGGTTCAACTACTAAGAAATAACCTGAGATAAAATCGATTTAAAAGTTTTATCAACAAGTGTTGTTTACAGTGTTTCTTATTGTTCATATAAGCTTGATATCAAAATGACTTTGTTTCCATTTCTGTTTCTTTACTTATAATCAACATTTCTATAACTTTATAAACACATGTTATACACATCAATATTCAGTGTTTACGTGTGGAATAATAAGGTTTATCCACACTAACAACACCTTTATTATTATTCTTATATAAATATATATATAAACTATACAAATGATAGATCAAGCTAAAATCAAAATAATAAGCGGAAATGGCGGAAATGGTTGTATAAGCGGTAGAAAAGAAAAGTATGTACCTAAAGGAGGTCCAGACGGAGGGGATGGGGGAAATGGAGGAAGTATTATCTTTAAAAGTGATGAAAATATAAACACACTAAGATACTTTCAATACTCAAAGAATTTTATTGCTGAGAGTGGAACTGAAGGAAAACCTGGATTAAAGCATGGGTCTGATGGCAAAGACCTCGAAATTACTGTTCCAGTAGGAACTATAATTTCCTCCATTACATCTAATTCTGATAAGAAAAAACACTTAGCAGAATTCACGTCACATGATCAAACATATGTTATATGTAAGGGTGGAAAAGGTGGACGTGGAAACACACGGTTTGTAAATTCAATAAATCAATTTCCTTTACTTGCTGAATCAGGTGAAAAGGGCAGTAATTTGAAAGTGTTCTTAGAATTAAGGCTACTCGCAGATGTAGGAATTATAGGGTCACCAAATGCTGGTAAAAGCAGCTTATTAACTTTTTTAAGTAATGCTAGTCCAAAAATTGCAGATTATCCATTCACTACACTAGAACCTGTCTTAGGAGTAGTTGAACATTTATCAAAGTCATTTGTCATGGTTGATATACCGGGACTTATAGAAGGAGCTCATAAGGGAATAGGGCTTGGTCATGACTTCCTTAAACATATCAAAAGAACTCGGATTTTATTACATATGGTAGATATTTCTGGCCCAGATCCATTGCAAGATATCGATAATATAAAAGAAGAAATTTCATTATTTGATGAAAATATCAACGATAAACCTAGCTTAGTTGCAATAAACAAAATTGACATTGAAGGAACACAAGATTCGGTAAAAAAAATAGAAATTGAGTTGAATCAACGCGGCATTGAAACGGTAGCCATCTCTGCTATTTCGGGCATAGGAATTAATGATCTACGCGACAAGGTTACGGAAATGCTAGAAGTTGAATCAAAAAGTAAAACGCCTCGACAAACGCTGACTGAAAGGTTAAATGCTAGTAAGAAGGGCCAAAAAAAACAAACTGAAGAAATTAAAGTAATCAAACCTGAGCCGGTTGACAGAAGAAATAAAAAAGATGGCGTTTTAGTTTCTGATGGTGAATACATAATAACCTCGTCTACCGCCATAAGAATTGCTGCTATGGTAAATCCAGATAGCTGGGAAGCAAGAACTCAGTTTTATTCACATTTAAGAAAAATGGGCCTGATATCGCAATTAGAACAAAAAGGTATCGGCCCGGGGAGCACAGTAAAACTAGGAGATTTAGAGTGGGAATGGGACGCATAGGCGGGTTCAAAACAGCAGGATTCAGATGAAGAAAATTGGCGTGTTTGGAGGTACTTTTGACCCGGTACATAATGGGCACATATCTAAGGCTGAAGAAGCATTTGTAAAATTGAAACTAGACCAAGTGCTATGGGTTGTAGCTGGAGACCCTTGGATGAAATCTACAGAACAGCTGTCACACTCAAGGCACAGGCTAAAAATGGTAAAAATCGCTATAGAAGGCAAGGCCAATATGCAATTAAGCGACATGGAAGTAATTCGGAAAGGACCAACCTACACCGTCGACACCCTTAAAGACTTAAAAAGGAGAAACCCCCAAGATGAACTTACGTTGTTAATTGGATCTGATCTAATAGAAGAATTTGATCAGTGGAAATCCAATGAGTTAATTTTATCTTTAGCAAAGCTGGCAATTTTTACTAGAACTGATAGCCGTAAGGACATAAATGAAATTTTGGGTTTAAGTAAAAGTGACGAGCATAGAACAGAAATTTTATCAGGCACGAAAATAGACATATCTTCAACCTTAGTAAGAGAAACTATTTCGCATAAGCTACCTGTTAGTAAATATGTGCCAAAATCAGTAGAAAAGTATATTATGCAGAATAAATTGTATTCAAGGGAAAATAGATGAATAACATAGATTTCAAGGGGCAGGTAGCCGTGATAACTGGAGCTAGTAGGGGCCTGGGGAAGGCATTTGCAATTGGTCTAGCAGAAAAAGGTGCATCTGTTGGCATTATAGCTAGATCCAGCTCAGGACTGAAGGAAGTTGGAGACATAATACGAAATTCTGGAGGAAGCGCGGTAGAAGCCACCTGTGATTTATTAAACGAACATGAGGTAGATCGAGCTATTAAGTATATCGAGGGGCAGTTAGGAGATATAGATATATTAATTAATAATGCAGGAGTGGCGGGCCCAACAGGACCAGACTGGACATTAGATGTAAAAGAATGGTGGAAAACCTTTGAAGTCAATGTATTAGGGCAATTCCTAGTTTCTAAGGCTGTAATATCCGGCATGGCAAAAAGAGGCCGAGGTAGGGTGGTGAATGTATCAAGCGCAGCTGCAGGCTTTCCAAGCGCAAATTATTCTGCATATTGTGCATCTAAAGCTGCCTTAACTATGTGGACTGAATGCCTTGCAGAAGAAGCAGCAAGACATGGAGTGACTGTACTCGCATACCACCCGGGCACTGTTAGAACAGACATGACGGAATACTCTTCCAGTCAACCAGAGAAGGATAATCCCATAGTGACTTTTATTAGAGATGCCTTTGAAAACGGTACAGACACACCGATAGAAAGATCTGTAGAAAGCCTTATTTTTGTGGCTTCGGGAGGAGTGGACGATTTAGCGGGTATCCAGATAGACGCTGAAGTTGACCTTAAGGAATGGAATACGAGATCAGCTGAGATCAAAGAAAAAGGACTATACGCTATACGTATACAAGAACTTAAGAATTAAAAATGCGAAATCAACTTAATACTGAAATAAAAGAATTGGCCTTCGAAATAGGAGCATTATTGTATGGGTCATTCAACTTATCTGCTGGAGGAAAAAAATCATCATTTTATTTTGATGGACGAATGCTAACCCTAGATCCAAAAGGGTCTTATTTAGTGGCCAAGGCCATATTGCCCCTAGTAGCTTCAAGTGGCGCTGAGGCAATAGCGGGACCTACCTTAGGAGCTGACCCAATAGTAGCTGCAGTATCGATGTTAAGCCACATCGAAGAAAATCATATTCCAGGGCTCATAGTAAGAAATCAACCCAAGTCACACGGAACGCAAAAACTGATTGAAGGGACTTTAACTCCTGGGCTTAAAGTAGCCGTTGTAGACGACACATGTTCTTCAGGTAAAAGCATATTTCATGCTGTAGCAGCGCTTGAAAAAGCAGGATGCGAAATTACAGCTATATTCAGTATTCTTGATAGAAATGAGGGCGGTTCGGAAGAAATTAAAAAACAAGGCTATAAGTTTGACTCACTCTTGTTTGCTACTCCAGAAGGCGAGATCATTGAAAGATAGGTCTCGGAGACAAACCTCATCTAGAACTGAAAAGTGGAGCTAGGTGGTGGTGGGCTTTCTATGGCGTCGGCGAGAACGACGAATAGCTCTAGCTTTATCAATGCGACCCTGCTCTCCCTTAGATCTAAAAAATCTTCTATCTCTAAGTTCTCTCATTATACCCGCGCGTTGAATTATAGATTGAAAACGTTTTACTAACGCCTCACCATCTTCACCATCTCTTTGTACTACGTAAGCCAAACAAACCTCCCTACTTACAATGCTTCCATGCAAAATTTGAAATTAAATATTGAATCTGAGCAAAAGAAACAGGAGCGGCGCTATGCCGCTCCGTAAAGAATTGTAGCATGATCTTGGTTAATAAGGTTAAGGGTATTTGGTTACTATGACGTGAAAAACAAAAGATTAATGGTATGAAGCCCTGCTGATGCTACAATTGGCATTGGTGCTTAAAGGTTTTTCAGACGCACTGCCTATGGAATCAAGCTAAAGCATAAACAGGTAATTTAAGTAAAGATATGCCTAAATCTAATTTAAACTCATCCAAAAAAAAACGATCATTGTTAAATACAAAATCTAGCGCAAAGCCGCTTGATAATATAATTGTAAAAGGTGCAAGAGAGCATAATCTAAAAAATATTGACGTTACGATACCTAGGAACAGCTTAGTTGTAATGACGGGCGTTTCAGGGTCCGGAAAAAGCACTTTGGCATTTGACACAATATATGCAGAAGGGCAGCGTCGATATGTAGAATCCCTTTCTTCATATGCGCGTCAATTTTTGGGCAGGATGGACAAACCTAATGTTGATTATATCGGAGGCCTTTCCCCGGCCATATCTATAGATCAAAAAGGAACTTCTCGCAATCCGAGATCTACTGTCGGCACCGTAACTGAAATCTATGATTATTTGAGGCTTTTATTCGCTCGTGTAGGCCGACCTAGTTGCCATAAATGCGGAAAGCCTGTTGAAATGCAGACAGTTCAACAAATCGTTGATGCAATAATTGGCCTTCCGCATGAAAGCAGAGTTCAAATCATGGCACCTGTCGTAAGGCGTAAAAAGGGGGAACACCAAGACGTGCTTGAAACATCTAGAAAAAGCGGCTTTGTTCGAGCACGAATTAACGGAGATATGAAAGATCTCTCCGAAAAGATATCGTTGGATAAAAAGAAGTGGCATAACATAGAAATAATTGTGGACAGGTTGGTAATAAAGAAAAACGTGGATATCAGCAGGGTCTCTGATTCAGTAGAACAAGCAATGAAGTTGGCAAAAGGACTTGTTCTGATCACTATGTCTGACGGTGAAGAAAAAACATTTTCTGAAAATTTTGCCTGCGCCAAATGCAATATTTCTTTAGGTGAAATCGAGCCAAGAACATTTTCTTTTAATAACCCGCATGGAGCTTGCTCAAAATGTGCCGGACTAGGCTATAAACTTGAAGTCGACCCAGACCTTGTAATACCTGATGATTCTGTAAGCTTGGCTGAAGGGGCGATTGAGCCATGGTCTCGAAGTGGCATGTCAACACCGTGGTTTGATAGCCTTTTGGAATCAATGGCTAGAGAGTTTGATTTTTCAACAAGACAGCCATTTAGAAAACTGTCATCTGAACACAAAAATCTCGTTTTGAATGGTGCTGGAAATATTAAATTTG
Organism: Chloroflexota bacterium; assembly: GCA_003228095.2. Lineage (GTDB taxonomy): Bacteria > Chloroflexota > Dehalococcoidia > Lucifugimonadales > UBA2962 > UBA2962. The sequence continues at coordinate 23,424 of QGNM01000023.1, forward strand.
TAATGACTCATATCACGAAAAAGGGAAAAAAATATAACTGGAGAACTACCTTTGAAGGGGTTCTTAATAATTTGGAACGAAGACATAAAGAAACAGAATCTGAAAATGTGCGAAGAGACATTGAACGATATATGGCTCGTCAGTCATGCAATGCCTGTGGCGGCAAGAGATTAAAGCCAGAAGCGCTCGCAGTGACAATTGGGGGTAATGGGATTGTAGACATTACAGACAAGTCGATATCTGACACTTTGAAATGGGTTTCAGGTTTAATTAAAGGAAAACAGACAGTTTCGAAGAGCCGTCAAAAAGAATACGATCCTGAATTTCTTGGCGATAGAGAAAAGGCAATTGCCGATCAGATATTAAAGGAAATCCAAGAAAGACTTAATTTTCTTGTGAACATAGGCCTGGATTATTTGACCCTTAGTAGATCCGCCGTGACTCTCTCAGGCGGAGAATCTCAGCGCATTCGACTTGCAACTCAGATCGGATCAGGCCTTACTGGAGTTTTATATGTGTGCGACGAGCCTTCAATAGGTTTACATCCAGCAGATGGTACTAGGCTAATAAATACGTTGCAAAGGCTGCGTGATATAGGAAATACCGTTTTAGTTGTGGAGCATGATGAGGCAATAATGAGAGCAGCGGACTATGTGGTGGATTTAGGTCCTGGAGCTGGAGAGCACGGAGGCCATATAGTTGCAACGGGGTCAATCAATCATATTATAAGCGAACCTAAGTCAGTTACTGGGGCCTATTTATCCGGTGAGCGAAATATCGACTCTTCTAAAAAGATTAGGACAGGTAATGGCAATACAATTAAAATCGTAAAAGCCGAAGAAAATAACTTAAAGGGGATAGACGTTGAGATTCCTCTAGGAAAACTTGTTTGCGTTACCGGGGCATCCGGATCTGGAAAAAGCACTTTAATTAACGAAATCCTCTATAAATCGCTCGCTAGACATTTTAATAGGTCAAAAAATAGGCCTGGCCAGCACCACTCAATTCAAGGAATAGAAAACTTGGATAAGGTAGTCGAGATAGACCAATCTCCAATTGGACGCACTCCGAGATCTAACCCCGCCACTTACACAAGCACATTCACGCCGATCAGAGAGCTTTTTGCATCACTCCCAGAAGCAAAAATTCGTGGATATAAACCCGGAAGATTCTCATTTAACGTAAAAGGTGGACGCTGTGAGGCGTGTAGGGGTGATGGGTACATACAAATAGAAATGCAATTTTTGCCTGACGTTACGGTGCCCTGTGAAATCTGTAAAGGGGCCAGATACAATCGTGAAGCACTCGAGGTTTATTATCGAGGTAAATCTATTGCTGATGTATTAAATTCCACCGTAACTGAAGCATTAGGTACATTTGATAAAATTCCTGGAATTAGGAAAAAACTTCAAACCATGGAAGACGTTGGATTGGGGTATATAAGACTTGGCCAGCCAGCTACGACTCTTTCTGGCGGTGAGGCACAAAGAGTCAAGCTTGCTACAGAATTAAGTAAACGTGCAACCGGCAATACAATTTATATCCTTGATGAGCCTACTACAGGGTTGTCATTTCACGATTGCGCACATCTACTAAAAGTTTTGCAAAAATTGGTTGATTCTGGCAACACAGTAGTGTTGATAGAGCACCATCTTGATTTGATAAAAAATGCTGACTGGATAATTGATTTAGGTCCTGGGGCTGGCGATGCAGGCGGACAAGTCGTGGCTAAGGGGACTCCAAAACAAATTATCCAGCGAAAATCATCTTCGACAGGCAGTTATCTAAAAGAACATTTGTTGAAAAGGAGAGTTAATCGTGCTCGAAAATAACATAATTTTCTTAAATTTGAAAAGAC
>QGNM01000024.1 GCA_003228095.2 Chloroflexota bacterium
GAAGAACCTACTGAAGAACCTACTGAAGAACCTACTGAAGATTCTGGTCGTAAAATAAAAGTTTCTTCCGGGTCCAGCTCAGATGTAATCGAAAACACAGTAGTTGTAGGACAAGCAGAAGAAACTTTTGAACTTGATGAATTACTTGATACCAGGTCAACTGAAACACAGCAGAAACATAGTCCTGATATTGACGCAAACACCCAGAGTAAAGATGAGAAATTAGATTCAAAAGTAGTGCCTGAATCAAAAGACACTGAAGAAATTGGAGGTTCATGTTCTTCTACACAGAATCAAACTGTGGACGCCTCGACCATTCTCATGGGTATGATATTAGTTCCTATATTTTTTAGACGAAAGCGATCTTAGGAATCTCTAATATTAAATCCGTTAATTCTGGATTAATGGATCGAGAATTACAACAGGTATAGTTCTCCCCGAAAGTTCCTCATATGTGCCAAAGCTGGGGTAAAATTCTAAAAGTTTTGGCCAAACCACGTCCCGTATGTTTGGCCCGGCTACTTTGGCGGTCGCATCTAATTTCATTCCTGGTATATGGACCGTTACATTTCCATTTTTTTTAATGTTAAGTAGCCAAGCAGGTGGTTTTGGGTTGCCGCCGTATGAAGCAACGATCAAGTATTTATTTTCCCATTCAAGATATATCAAGGCTGATGTCCTGAGTTTTCCAGTGCGCCGACCTTTTGTGGTTAGTAGCAAGCTTGGTAGTCCAGCAAGTGACCCAAGCAGCCATCCATTTGTTATACGAAATAATTGGACGTGTATTGAATTAAAGAGTCTTATTAAAAAATAATTTTGAGAAAATAAGTCTCCAAGTTGTTTTAGAAGTAACATCGATATCCTATATTGATCACAACTGCGTTAAACAGTCATCAGATGTGAGAATTAATCATACTATGATTTGTGCGGAATAATTAGTTAATCAATTTTAATTTTTTAAAACAAACATCATGTAGCTGTGAAAAAGGCTTCCTGAACAGGGTTATAATTGCGTAAGCTTATATTTTATTTACAAGTAATTTTACTGTTAGCAAAAGCGAAAATGATTTGAAACGAGATCAATTATTTAATGTTGTTCTAATAGCTTTATTGATATTTGTTGGCTTCATATACACCAACTGGATGGGTAAGCTGATTTTCGGGATCTTTTGGGTGACTCTTTCTGGAGTTTTTATTGTGCGAGCAATAGAGTTAAGCGAACGGCCACAATACAGTAAAACATCATTAAAAAGAGCCCAGTATGCGATTGCTGCACTAGCTCTCATCTTTATGATTATAGGGTTGATCCGATATTCTTAAGTGATGGGCTCGTAAATTAAATCAAGCAAAATACACGGTTAAATTAGTCCTGGTAGACTTCCACCGAAGCTAGCATGCCATCTTTACCTACTCCAGCCATTATCAGTACCCGTCCGTCAGAAAGTCGCGTGACCGCGGGTCGAATCCGACCGGTATTTAAAGACCCAACAACATTCCATGTTGATGTGTTGGGATCAAAAAGTTCGGCTTCTGTAAGATACCCAATTCCGCCAGTAACTAATACTGAGCCATCTGCTAAAAGTAATGCGGCATGGTGTCCTCTAGACTTGTTAGTTTCACCTGCAAGTGCCCATGTATCTGTGTTTGGGTCGTATATCTCGGCCAATGTTAATTTACCTTTACCGCCAACCACTAATACGTTCCCATCCGATAAGATAGTAGCCGTATGGGCCACACGGCCCTTTGTCATTTCGGCGCCAAATTCCCATGTGTTTGTATTTGGATCATATATCTCTATTGACTTTAAATATGGCCCATCCGTTTTACCCCCACCTATAACTATGACTCTGCCATCATTAAGAATCAATACTGAGTGATTAGCTCTTCTTTCAGACATCGGAGCAGCTTCTGTCCATGTTCCCGACTCAGGATCAAATATCTCGGTTTCTTTGCTTAAGGCAACTTGGAACCCGGCATCCTCGTCATAAGACGAACCACCGATAACCATGAATCGACCGTCATTCAAAGTTACAGCCCCCATTTCATTATGAGATCTGATCATTTCAGGACCCATACTAAAAGTTCCAGTATTTGAATCCAATATCTCAGTCGAGATTAAAGGATCTCTAGCACCACTTAATCCACCTATTACCATAACGTTTCCGCCTGGTAGCTCAAAGAGAACCGGTGACATTCGTTCTTCTTTCATTTCACCAGTGAATGTCCACTGATTTGTAACTGGATCAAATATCTCTACAGTACGATTGAAGTTGCCGCTTTGTGCTTGCATACCTACCTCTTTCCCGCCTGCGGCAATTAAGTTTCCGTTACTTAAAAATAATAGTGCAAAACGATCGCGTTTAGATTCCATAGCTTGCCCAATTTCAAATGATAGAGGCTCTCTAGCTGTGTCAGTTTGGAGCACGGAGTCTGATTCGTCTGAAATTGTCTGCGAGTCTGACGTTTCTTTCGACCCGCAAGATATTAGCGTTAAAGTCAGAATCACTGTTATCGCCAAATACAATAATTTGTAGTTAAGTTTTAAATCATTAATTAGATTCATATTTGTGGAGCCTTTATTCAATCTATTTTTCAGAGCCAACTTCATCAACCACAGATGTGTTAGAGCGTCGGCTAATAATTATTTTATTTATGTATGAGAGTTTAAAGATAATTAATGATATAGACAACCAAAAAGTGATTAAACCTCCATACAGTCCTGCAAGAATAACCCATTTGAAAATAGCCCAATCAGTACCTGTTTTTTGATCTCGAAATTCTGGTACCAATCCTGATATTACAAGAAATCCTGCCATGGCAATGAGTGCAAGTATCGCAGCCATATTATAGGTCCTGTCATTTGATTTACTGTCACTTGAAAGCTTTATTGCAAAACCAGCTACCAAAATAGTAATAATTGGTAAAACATACTGGAATGATGATCCGGTTGATGAATCTTGGTTGTTAGCAAATGATGAAAACCAAAAGAATATAGATACCGCAGCAAATCCAATTGCAACTATACCGAAAATCAAAATCAAGAAATCAAAAACTTTCATAATATGCTTAGTTATTGTGAATACGTTAATTTTCATCATAATTTTCACTTATTTTTCCATAATACTTAATTTTAACCAAGCATCAGTTTCGGATTGTGTCCGTAATTTTATCGAATTGACTCGTTAAATTAACCAGAATAAACTCACAACATACTCTTAACAATTGAAATTTATGAAATGAACACAAAAGAATTCAAAGGAAAAATTAACACCGTATTAGGACCGATATCTCCTAAAAACTTAGGGGCAACCTTAACTCATGAACATTTATTAAGTAGCCTCGACTGTTATTTCCAAATTCCCGAAGAATCATCACAACGCCAGTTAAGTTCTCAAAAACTTTCATTCAGCAATATTGGCAAATTGCCTGGGAAATGGCTTAATCACCCTGAATCTATGAACCTGCCTGATATATCAATGGTGATTGAAGAAGTTATGGATTGGAAATTAGAAGGTGGGGGAGCAGTTGTAGACGCAACATCCATTGGAATAGGAAGAGACCCGAGTGGTTTGGCTAAAATTGCAAGAGCTACCGGACTTAACATAATCATGGGTTGTGGTTATTATTTACCTTCAAGTTATAGTGCAAACATGGATTTTGTAACGCAAAAAGATATTGAGGATGAAATTGTAAATGATTTGATATCTGGAGTAGGGGACACAGGAATAAAGAGTGGAATTATAGGAGAAATCGGGTGTGAATTTCCTTTAACTAAAATCATAAAAAAGATTTTATCAGCTGCGGTTGAAGCACAAAACACTACAGGAGCTCCTATTTTAATTCACCCAGGACAGAGTCCACAGGCTCCCATAGAGATAGTTGATATTTTGACCCAATCTGGTGCAAAAAGTGACAATATAATCATTGGACATCTAGATGCTAGGATTGTCGACTTTTCAATTTTGCCGGAGTTAGGTAATACTGGCGCCTTTTTGGAATTAGACACTTTTGGTATTGAAGACACTGAGTTTGGCGGTAGTCATATGGCTAGTGATATACCTAGTGATTCTCAACGTATTGAAATGGTGAAATTTCTAATCGATAACGGTTATGAAGACCAAATTTTGATAGCGCATGATGTGTGTGCCCAGTGGAGATACAAACGGTTCGGTGGCAAAAACTATGGCCATATTCTAAATTCCATAGTTCCAAGAATGCTTGTTCATGGAATATCAAGAAAAGAAGTCAAAAAAATAATATATGATAATCCAGCTCGTTCATTAACATTTAAATAACGGATTTAAGATGAAATTTTCAGAACATAGCTTGCAAACTGGATTACCTGATACAGAATCCAATTTCAATTTAACCGGTTTGATATCGAAGGTTGAAATCACTAGAGATAAATATGGTATCCCTCATGTAAAAGGGAATAATGTGAAAGATGCCTTTTTTGGCCAAGGATTCGTGACTGCCCAAGACCGTCTTTGGCATATGGATTATGATCGGATGCGTGCATATGGAAGATGGGCAGAATATGCCGGAGAGCAAGGGTTGGTGAATGATTTGTTTGTAAGACCAATGCAGATATATTCATCTGTTATCCGAGACTACTCAGAACTAGATGAAACTACAATTGAGATGTTAGATGCTTACGCGTCAGGGGTTAATGCATTTATTCATTCTGCTAGAGACTTACCCTTAGAATATGGATTAATTAATTCTAAGCCCGAACAATGGGACCCCTGGGACTGCTTGGCTGTTTACAAAATAAGACATGTCATGATGGGTGGGTTTGAACCAAAGTTAACTAGGGCACGATTAGTTAACGAAATTGGGGCAGAAAAGACATCTGAGTTGTATAAAGGTTATCAGCCAAATCATTTATTGGTTGTTCCGCCGGGACAAATTTACTCAGGTCCATATGCAAAAGGGGAAAGTCTTTTTAAAGAAATGAGTCAACATATTGTTGGTTTAACGGAACTTGATTCAGGCTCGAACAGTTGGGTTGTGGACGGCACTAGAACGAAAAGCGGATTACCTTTGATTGGAGGCGATCCTCATAGAGGCCTTGATGTGCCAAATGTGTATTATCAGAATCATATCTCTTGTGATGAATTTGACGTTATAGGGATGTCTTTTCCGGGGTGTCCCGGATTTCCACATTTTGGGCATAACAAAAATGTGGCGTGGTGCGTAACTCATGCCATGTCAGACTATCAAGATCTCTACATTGAGAAATTTAACCCAAATGATACTAGCCAATATGAATACGAAGGTAAATGGCTCAATGCTCAGATTATCCCGGATACGATAAAAGTTCGCGATTCTCATGATCGATCAATTGAACTAGTATCTACGATACATGGACCAATTATCTCCGGTAGCCCAGCTGACGGAAAAGCAATAGCAATTAAATATACTGCTCTTGAACCTGATAATAAAAACACACAGTCGATTAGGTCGATGCTTTCAGTAGAAAATGTAAATCAGATGGACGCGTCTATGAAGGATTGGGTGGATCCTTGTAACAATTTTATTTTTGCTGACGTTCAAGGATCAATTCGGTATTTAAATCGGGGGAAGATACCGATTCGGCCTGAGCAAAATGTTTGGCTGCCGGTGCCTGGTTGGACGGGTGATGGAGAGTGGGATGGTTATGTAAAACACGAAAATCTTCCCAGAATTGTTAATCCTGAAGCAGGCTTTATTGTCACAGCTAATCAAAAGATTGTAGACGAGAATTATCCTCATCTACTTTCTTTAGACTATGCTCCTGGATATAGGGCTCAGGTAATTCATGATTTAGTTAAAGATCTGCAGAATGCTGAACTAAAGGACATGATTGAAATACATGCAGCCTGTCGATCGATTCCTGCTGGAGTTTACTGCAGGTTGCTTAAAAATGTTGATTCTCTAAGTGAAGAAATCGACGAAATAAAAAATTTGTTGATCAATTGGGATGGATCTATGAACAAGGATTTCATTGAACCCACGATCTACTCCGCTATGAGAATTATATTAAACAAAAAACTTATTGACCATAATTTGGGTGATATCGCCGAAAACGCAATAAATGCTGCCGGAAGTGGCACAGGGATCCCTGGCCTTATGAGGCAGTTAGAGGCGTTGTTTGTATCTCATGCTGAGGAAAACAACACTGAACTTTTACCTGACGGTTTATGTTGGAGTTCGTTAATAAAAGATTCTTTGATCGATGGGGTTCGATGGTTAACTGATTGGATTGGGGAGGATATGCAGCTTTGGAAATGGGGGAATGTCCACAAGACTGACCCGGCTCATACGCTATCAGAGGCTTTCCCCGATATATCTGATTTTATTAATCCACCTTCTATATCATTAAGCGGAGATGGAGATACGCCTCACGCTGGTTTTTTTGGCCCATCTAAACCTTTTAATATAATGTCTACTTCGGTAGCACGATATGTTTTTGACTTGTCTAATTGGGAGCAGTGTCATTGGATTGTTCCACTCGGAGCCTCTGGCCATCCAGGTAGCAAGCATTATTATGACCAGATGGAGATGTGGAGCCAGAGTAAACTGATACCGATGTTTTATGATTGGCAGGTTATTAGAGATAATTCAATGTCGTTTCAGGTTTTAAAACCTTTAATTAAGGGAGATAAATGAGCAAGAACCAATATAAGGGATCAGTACAATCGTATGATTCTGTCTGTGACCAAAATGTTATGATCACTTCCCGTGACGGAATTAAGTTGGCTACTGACATATACTTCCCAGCTTTAAATGAAACTAAAGTTAACGGTAAGTTCCCCGTGATTCTGGAACGTACCCCTTATGATAAATCAGCTCCAGTTAACGTATATAAAGCTAAATTTTTCGCACGACGAGGATATATATGTGCTATCCAGGACGTGAGAGGCAGATTCCAATCTGGCGGCTTATGGTATCCATTTGCTAAAGAAGCAAATGACGGGTTTGATACAGTTGAGTGGCTAGGCGTACAGCCTTGGTCTGATGGTAAGGTTGGAACTATGGGTGATTCGTATGCTGGTAGTGATCAGTCTGCCCTTGCAACCTTAAATCCGCCCCATCTGTCAACGATGATTGTTGCTGTAGGTGCTTCCAATTACTTTCATTCATCCATGAGACAAAACGGGGCACTTGAGCAGCGTTTTCAAATATATATATTTCGTATGGCTGCAAATAGTAAAGAAGCTGAGGCTAATCCAGCCCTCAAAAAACGTCTTCAAGAAATTTGGCCTGATGGTCTTAGGGAAATTATTAATTCCTTTCCGGTCCGGAAAGGTTCTACTATTTTGAGAGAGCTGCCGAATTACGAGCAATGGGCAGTGGATATATTAACCAACGTAAAGTACGACGATTATTGGAAGCAGCGAGGGTATGCAATAAACGAATATATTGAAGAACATGCGGACGTACCGTCTTTATACTTGGGTGGCTGGTACGATACTTATCCAAGGAACACAATACAGAACTTCCTAGATTTTTCCGCTACTAAGGATTCCGATCAAAGACTTTTAATGGGCCCATGGACCCATGGTGAATATGAGGTTACATATGCTGGAGATTCTGATTTTGGAATAGAGTCACACATTAACTACAACGACTTGAAGCTAAGCTGGTTTGATCATTATTTAAAAGATATGGATACTGAGGTAGCATCTTGGTCTAAAGTTAAATTTTTTACTATGGGTACTGGAGATGGGAATATTGATTATGAGGGTCGATTAAGAAGAGATGGTTACTGGAGAACATCCTCAGATTGGCCTCTGAAGTCTACACAATACAAAGAATATTATTTGGATCGAAACGGTAGACTCACAACGGAAATACTTGAATTAGATAATAAGAGTTCTAGTAAATACACATTTGATCCTAAACGCCCAGTTCCTACAATAGGAGGTTCATTATCAGCCGCTGCTCCTTGGCTGTGTCCAGGAGCATTCGATCAACGAGCTGATCCTGATCGTTTTATTGGTAGCAATAATAAATTACCGTTAAATTCTAGGGACGATGTTTTAACTTTTCAAACTGAAGAATTAGACATGGACACGGAGGTAACGGGACCCATTAAGGTTAAGTTATGGATTTCATCTTCGGCGAAAGATACTGATTTCACTGTAAAGTTAATAGATTTATTTCCTTCCACAGATGAATATGTTGAGGGCTTAGCGATCAATATAACGGATTCGATCATGAGGACTAGGTTTAGAAATGGATGGGAAAAGGAAGAGCTGATGGAACCAGGAATACCCTACCTTATTGATTTTGACCTTTTCCCAACATCAAATATATTTAAATCTGGGCACAAGATTCGTATCGATGTTTCTTCTAGTAATTGGCCTCGATTCGATGTTAATAACAATACTGGCGGTAAGATAGGTATAGATAAATCATATATTTGCGCAGAGCAGACTGTGTATCACAATCAAATTATGCCTTCATCCATAGTTCTGCCAATACAGCCTTCCCGGCATTTACTAGTTCCTGATCCATCAATGGGTTATATTGGCTCTCCAACGGGCATATAAATCATTAAAAAATTAGTTTGCTAGCGCTTCTTGGTTAAACTTGTAAGTATCGCCAACTTTTTCTATTAGACTCCATTGTCTGATTTATTGGTGTTATTTGTAGAACAACTGAAAAATATCAACATTAATGCCCTAATGATCAATACTGAAAAAAATGAAGTTTTGATCATTTAATTAAATATAAACATTTGGTGTTGTAGTCTCATTTTAAAATCTTCTATAATGGTTAACGTGCCATCATATGTCTGAAGCATTCATCTACTGATATGTCTTTGCCTCGCATGTGTTGTTGATGAAAGTGTTCAAACCAATCTAATTCTCGTAGTTTCTTTTCAAATCTTATTGCACTTTCTTTGTCTGGCATTTGCCATAAAGCAAGATACTCATAATCGAGTCGCTTGTCCGTGTCTGTATCATTTATTGTAAAACCAATTGCCTTACAATCTGGTTCTAAAATATCTTTAACCCCATCACTTATTTTTTTAAAGAATTCTGATTTTTCTGTCTCAGATAACAAAAACCAAGACTCCTTTGCACTCCATAATTCAAGGAATAAATACATAACTTTGTGTCTCCTGAAAATAGAACTAATCGCTATTTATCAAAGCATAGCCATATATTCTAAGTAGATCAACTATTTGTACATGCTCTAAAAGAGCGCTTAATTTTTTTGATAATTGGTATAATTATTTATTAATATAGACGTGTAGTAGAGTTAATTTTTTCATGTGAGGCATAAAAATATGCAAGATAAATACCAAGAGGTTAAACTTATTCGACAGCGAGTGTCTGACTTAATGGTGCGTCTTTGACGTTGATTCAAAAGAACTTGAAATAGAAAATTTAGAACGCGAAGCGTCATCTGCTGGATTTTGGACCGACTCTAAGATTGCACAGAACAGCATGAGAGATTTAGCTCAATTGAAGAAACAGGTTCATGATTGGAACAATCTGCTTGCCCGCTCAGATGATTTAATCGATTTGATAAAACTATGTATAGCTGAAGGGGAATCTTCGATGTCTCAATCCATTGCAGATGACTTGCTTATGCTCACAACTGATTTAGAGCGACTTGAGTTGGATCTGTTCCTTTCTGGCGAATACGACAATCGAAATGCAATATTGACTGTGCATGCTGGCGCAGGAGGAGTAGATTCACAAGATTGGGCGGAAATGCTTTTGCGAATGTATATACGCTGGTCTAATTCTACTGATAATACAATTGATATGCTTGAATCGTCTCCTGGAGATGAAGCTGGAATAAAAAGTGCGACATTGCAAGTTAACGGAAACAATGCTTACGGATATTTGAAAGCTGAGAAAGGAGTTCATCGACTGGTTAGGATTTCTCCATATGATTCTGATCATGCAAGACATACATCCTTTGCTCTGGTGGAAGTTGTTCCGGAGGTTGAAGAGGGGATTGATATTGAGATCGATTCAGATGATTTACGAATCGACGTTTTTAAAGCAGGAGGAGCAGGAGGTCAAAGTGTACAGAAGAATTCTACAGCTATTCGAATAACTCACATCCCTACAGGCATAAAAGTGTCCTGTCAAAACGAACGTTCACAACACCAAAACAAAGTGATAGCAATGCGGATATTGATTTCTCGCATCGCTGATCTACAGAGAATACAACGCGAAAAACATATTTCAGAAATCAAAGGAAAACATGTTTCTGCAGAATGGGGCAACCAGATACGGAGCTATGTTTTACATCCATATAAATTAGTTAAAGATCATCGAACTGGAGAAGAGACTGCAAATGCAGATAATGTTCTAGATGGAGATATAGATCAATTTATTAGAGCTTATCTCACCTCAACTGTCGGGTAATTCAATTAATATGTGCAACTTTATTTCATTTTAAATCGTTGTAATTATTGAAGGAAAACAATAAATATAAAACATTGGAGCTAATATGAATAAGTTTGGTTTATTAATAGTATTTTTCTTCATCACTTTGATCGTCGGTTGCGCAGGCGGTTCTTCAAGTGATGAAAGCCCCTTTGCACAGAAGGAGGGATTAGATGTTGTAGATTCAACGCCACTGCAAGACCCAATTACTGAACCAGGTACAGGAGGGGTGTTTAGGCGTATATGGGCTGATCCGCCCAGCCTTGACCCAGCATTAGTATCAGATTCAACTTCAATGGGTATCGTTGCTGAAGTTTTCAGTGGCTTGGTAAAACTTAATGTAGACTTAAGGCTTCAACCTGATTTAGCTGAGAGCTGGGAGATCAGCAATGATGGAACTGTTTACACTTTTAAGATTAGAGAGAATGCTAAATTTCATAATGGCAAACAAGTTACGGCAAGAGATTTTAAGTGGTCCATAGAAAGAGCTGTTAATCCACAGACGGTATCTCCAGTCGCAGAAACTTATCTTGATGACATAGTTGGGGTAATGGATGTAATTGAAGGCAGGGCATCAGAGATAACAGGTATTAAAGTGATAGATGATCTCACTTTACAGATTACTATTGACGCCCCAAAGGCGTATTTCCTTGCAAAACTAACTTACCCTACTGCATTTGTGGTTGATCGTGAAAACGTGGAATCTGGAGGACAAACTTGGACTGATGAAATTAATGGCACTGGGCCATTTAAGCTCAAAGAATACAAAATTGGTGAACGTATTGTTTTAGAGCGATTTGATAGCTTTGATGAAAGCGTGGGTGGTGTGGAGTATATTGTCATGAACCTAGCAGGGGGTCAATCCATGGCAATGTATGAAAATAACGAAATAGATATAACAGGGGTAGGTCTTTTTGATTTGGAACGTGTTTTAGACCCTAATGAACCATTAAATCAAGAATTAGTAATAGCTCCGCCTGACTTTTCGATTTCATATATTGGGTTTAATACACAGATGGCTCCGTTTGATGATGTGAAAATGAGACAGGCCTTAAACCATGCTATAGATAAACAATTAATTGCTGAAGAAGTATTATCTAATCTCGTAACGCCAGCTTATGGTATTTTACCTCCGGGTTTTCCAGGACATAACGAACAATTGCAGGGATTGCGTTATGATTCTGAATTAGCAAAACAGCTACTTGCAGAGTCTAAATATGCTGATGCAGATACGCGTCCACGGATTGTTATTACCGTGCCAGGTAGGGGTGGTAGTGTAGGTCTTGACATGGAGGTAATCATAGAAATGTGGAGACAAGTGCTTGGCGTGGAAGTTGAAATTCAACAAGTGGAATGGGCTACTTATTTAGAGGACTTGTCACAAAACAAATTTCAAGCATTTGCTGGTCTTGGGTGGGAAGCAGATTATCCTGATCCACAGGATTTTCTGGATATACTTTTTCACTCTGATAGCAAATTGAATCATGGCCAATATTCTAATGGGAAAGTTGATTTAATTTTAGAGAATGCACGAATCAATCCAGACCCGGTTGATAGAGTCAAACTTTATCAAGATGCTGAGGAAAAAATAGTTCAAGATGCTGCTTGGGTGCCTCTCTGGTTTGAAGGAGAACGTCATGTTCTAATAAAACCTTATGTGAAAGGGTATAGATTAACTCCAATGATGGTACCTAAACTACGTCAAGTTAAGATAGAAAAATAATCGAATAAGATTTGGAATATAGTCATTAATAATTATAAGCTCCCGTCGGGTACATGAAATGTGGATTTATATTGTTCGTAGACTGGTCTGGATCCCTGTTCTCATATTCTTTGTTTCTTTAGTTACTTTTTCTTTGGGTAGGTTTGGACCTGGGGATCCAGTTGTTGTGATGCTAGGAAATAGATATGAAGAGAGCACGGCTGAACGTTTACGGGACGAACTAGGGTTAAACAGGTCGTTTACAATCCAATACGCAGAGTACATGTGGGGTTTTTTTAGAGGAGATTTTGGAGAGAGTCTCCGGTTTAGGGGAAGACCAGTACGTGACTTAATAGTTCCGAAAATGTGGGTATCTGCACAGCTTGGTTTTGCAGCGATGGTAATTAGCGTTGGTATAGGCTTGCCGATGGGTTTTTTCATTGCTACTCGTCAAGGTAGCTGGATTGATCCAGCTTTAGTAGCAGGAAGCCTTTTTATAATGTCTATTCCGGTAATGGTTGTTGCTCCAGCTCTTCTTTGGGTAGGATGTCTTAAATTAAGTTGGTTTCCATGTTCCGGTTGGGGGGGCTTTTTCGACTCTCGATTAGTGATACCTGCAATAGTAATGGGAGTGCCTGGTATAGCTGGTATAACAAGGATTATGAGAGCTAGCACGCTTGATGTGCTTGGAGAGGATTTTATTCGCACAGCACGTGCGAAAGGTCTTTCTGAATGGAGAGTTAACTCAGTACATGTATTTCAAAATGCCATGATACCAATAGTAACTATATTGGCCTTCTCTTTTGCAGGGTTAATAGGAGGAGCTTTTATCACTGAAACTATTCTTGGGATACCAGGTATAGGTAGATTTGCAGTAGACTCAATTTTTGATCGTGATTATCCAGTTATTATGGCCATTACTTTAGTTGGCTCAATGGCCTTTGTAGTCGCTAACTTAATCGCTGACGTAGCTTATGCATTTATAGATCCTAGAATAAGGCTGGACTAGCTTTGAAGCTTAAACCCTTTATGTTTATATCTCGCATACAAATCAGTGATCAAGTTTTACCTAGATCAATACAACGATTGTTGCGCAAGAAAATTGCGATAATATGTATATTAGCTCTTATACTTCTTTATACATGTGGCGTATTTGCTGAATGCGTGAGCCCATATGGTTACACTGACCAAGATTATTCATCTATCTTACAATCGCCAAATTCTGATCATTGGGCGGGAACAGATAGGACGGGAAGAGACATATTAACTAGAACTTTTTGGGGGGTCCAAAACACCTTAATACTGACGGTTGTAGCAATGCTGACCGGTGGACTAATAATAGGAGTGACATTGGGCTTGTTAGCTGGCTATATGGGTGGGAAAACAGATGGCCTAATAATGAGAGTAGGGGAGATATTCGCCTCATTTCCAGACATCTTATTAGTAATAATTCTTGCTGCGACACTTAGACCTAGGATTTTAGAGCTAGCTCGATGGGTTGAAGACAACACAGCTATAGAGGGCATCATAAGGACTGGGGTAGTTGACTATTTTGTAGTCTCATTTGCCCTTGTGGCTTTTGGTTGGGTTGGCATGGCTCGATTAGTTAGGGGACAGATATTAGCTTTAAGGGAAACAGATTATATAGAGGCAGCTAGGGTGATTGGGGCGTCCACTAATAGAATCTTGTTTATGCACTTGTTGCCAAATTGTATTAGTGTAATTATTGTAACGGTTAGCATGGGTATGGGGGCATTAACAGGAACAGAAATTGTGCTAAGTTGGTTAGGACTAGGCATTCAACCACCAAGACCGAGCTTAGGAACTATGCTTTTAGGAGCGGGAAATATTGGCACCCTCCGTGATACTCCTTGGGAATTACTAATACCAGGACTAGCAGCCTTTATCATGGTGGTTGCATGGAATTTATTGGGTGATGCGTTGAGCGATGCATTAAACCCAAGAACTCGTTAAATCTATAATTTACGCCTAAAAGTTTGACTACTAAGCGCAGCAATAAATAAGAACATTGAAAGTAGTCCTACATCACTCCCATTATCAGAACGGGAATTGCATGAGCCGGCAGGTGGTTGCGAGTCAATTGACTTATTATCGTTAATAGAATCTGATACAGTCATTCCTCCTGCTTTTGGGGTTAATGTAAAAGCTTCGACAGTTGGATAACTAACAGCAGTCGGTTTTGATTCGGCAATATTTGGAGGTTCGTACTGAGTAGTTCCCAATGCTTTTCTCCAAGAGTTCGTTAACCCCAGGCGATCCATTCCATATATAGATACTAAAGCATCATCCATGTTTGTACCGTCTTGATGTAGTTTTAATAATTTGCGCATTCCCTCATTACCTTTGAGGAAAATCATATATTCCACAATGCTTCTTGATTGCCCGTAGAAGATAATTATATCTTCTGGATCCCCAGGTAAAGTCTGCATAAATAAGTGTGGTAGTAATCTGTCTGCTGCCACAGCGAATTCTAATGCATAGCTATAAGAATATCCGGGTTCAACATTTCCATATTCAGCTAATCCTTCATGTAACCATGAGGGAATTCGGCGGAATATACTATGACCTGCACGGTGATTTAATATGTGGGTTACCTCATGAGAGGCAGTTCCATTTGCCATCGCCCCACCACCAAGAATAACTAAACTACCTTCCTCATTAAATGCCATTCCTTCAGTTATTAATTCTCTTCCCACTGCGGCACTACCTGTAGGTAGTGCATCAAGCATTTCTTTTTGATTGTTATATAAAGTAACTCTAATAGGTTCATCGGTATTAGCGCCTAATATCGGACCCATGGTTTTTAATGTATCAATAATTACTTGTAATAAAGACTCAGCTCTTGATTTAATAGGACCATGAAATGCCACTGAGACAGGATCTTGCGATATTCGCTCCCATTCGAATCGAGCGTCCTCATAGATTAGGTCTTGTGGTTCAGTGCTATAAACATTTTGATTGGAATCTTGAATTTCAAATGTGTAACGTATTATTGTTTCTGGAGGTATATATCCAGCCAAGGTGTTTGTTGGGTAAAATAATTCTGCCTCCACTGTATCTGAAGGGGCGTAAGAGAGATATTCATAAATCCCAGTGTTTATCAGCCCTATCTTAAACCTGACCGCTATTGATTCAATATTGCTAGTGGACGTTGCTTTAACTTTAAATCGGATTCCATTGGGAAACTCGCTTGTTGCTGAAGCTTCTATCACCTCAATAGGTGGAGTCATAGCATTAATAGGGTTTGTCATGAGGATGAAGATGCCAGCAAGTATCAATATTAATATTGGTAACCTTGAATTGTTTTTAAAGTAAGATGGGATCAATGTTTTTAGGTATAACTGATTTAAGTACTTTTACTAATGTGTTTAACTACTATTAAAAATCTTTGGAAAGAAGTAATTATCGTTGTAACAGTCAATATTCCCATAACTATTGTGAGCATGGGAGGCCACCAATTCGCTGCCAATATTCCAATAAAGAGGAGTATTATTCGTTCAGGCCTTGCCACTAACCCCGTCTCACATTTTATTTTTAAAGCCTCGGCTCTTGCTCTAATATAGCTTACGGTCAAAGATCCGCCTAAGGCAGCCAATGTTAATGAGGATCCAACAAGGTTATCGTTCAGACCGAAGTATATTGTTATTCCCAAAAATACGGCTATTTCACCAATTCGATCAGAAAATGAATCAATAAAAGCGCCTAATTGAGTAACATTATTAGTTAATCTCGCAACAGCGCCGTCAAATAAATCCAGTATTCCAGATATCAACAGAATAATAGCAGCATATACAAAATGATTTTGGATTGTTGTATCTGAAATCAGGTATCCACTTACAATTGCTAAAGCAAGTCCGGTAAGAGTGATTAAATTGGGAGAAAATCTTAATTTAATTAAGATTTTTGCAATTGGGACTTCAAAATATTTTGAAGTGAGATTTCTTAGTTTGTAAAGCATCTGAATAATAAAGGAGTTAAATTGACCATACTATCGGCCGAGTAGTAGCTTTAACTTTACCGGTTTCTGTTACATTTAATTTTAATTGTTTTTTATAAACTTTGAGAACCTGATCAGTTACCTTATCCCAGCTGTATTGCTCAACATCCTTTTTGCCATTAGCGATTAAGTTTTGAGTCAGCATTTTATCTTCAATGATTCGAGATATGCTTTTAGCAATCTCATTCGAGTTTTTGGGTTCTACAAGTAATCCATTATGTTCGTGGGTGATAACACTGGAATAACCTTCTATGCTAGTTGCTACAATAGGTGTGCCTGCTGCCATAGCTTCGATTAGAACGATTCCAAAACTTTCATTTCCTGTGGCAGGGCTGCAATAAATATCAGCGGTTTTATAAAAAGATGCTTTCATTTCATCAGATACGCTTCCAATAAAAATAATATCTTGTAGATTTCTTTCACTGATTATTCTATAACAATCACCGTCTGGCTCTCCTGGACCTACAACTATAAGCCTTAAGTGGGGGTAATTCCATTTTAAAGCTCCATATGCTTCCAATAAATATTTTAGCCCTTTACGTTTATCAAGACGTCCTACCCATAATAGGTTTATATATTTATCTTTAAATTTATCTAGTGCTCGCGAAGTCGAGAACAATTCGGTATTTACACCATTCGGAATGACTTCATAGTCACCAGGATAGTGCTGGCTTATAAACTGTTTAGCTGGTTCCGATACTGCGATTTTCCCATGTAGTTTATTAAAATATGGATTACCTAACCTACTAAGTCCCGTGCGATATACTTTATGCCCTCCGTAGGTATGGAATGTGCCAATATTCACAGAATTTGATAAAGCTATTGTGTTTACTGTAAGGGTGCCAGCGAAAGGTTCATGAAAATGCAAAATATCAAAATTTTCATTCTTGAGCATTGTTTGGATTCTGCGTTTATTCCATATAGATACAGATACTCTCGCCCAACTTCCGCCACTTGGAATAGTTATTGGTCTATCAAATGGAATGAAATCAAAGTCGTCTACTAAATTTTTTTTAGAACAAGGTGCAATTATTTTGACTTGATAGTCACGCAGTCTTAGCTCAGTAGCTAAATTTTGAACATGGTCTCTTACTCCGCCATGAGCTGAATGATCATATGCTGAAACGATACCAATTTTTATCGGCTCTTTTGTTTTGGCGGATAATATATGTCGATTCAATTCGACTTCTTTCTTTATAACCCTGGTTATTCTGTTCCTGATATAAAATCTTCAACCATTGCCCGCGCTTCAGAATCAGTATATTGATCCTGAGGGGATTTCATAAAGTATGCTGATGGTCCAGGAATTGGTCCTGATTCCCCGCGATCTAATCCGATCTTAGCGCATCGTATCGCGTCAATCACGACTCCAGCTGAGTTTGGACTATCCCATACTTCAAGCTTCAATTCCATATTTATAGGAGCGTCTCCAAATCCAGTCCCTTCCATTCTGATATAACACCATTTACGATCTTTTAGCCAAGGAACATGGTCGCTTGGCCCTATGTGAATATCTTCTTTTTTCATTTCATAATCAATCTGGGATGTGACCGATTGTGTTTTAGATATCTTTTTTGATACGAGACGTTCTCTCTCAAGCATATTCAAAAAGTCAGTGTTGCCACCGAAGTTGAGTTGATAAGAGTCATTTAATTTAACTCCACGATCCATCATCAACCTGGTTAATACACGATGAACGATTGTTGCACCAACTTGAGATTTTATGTCGTCACCAATTATCGGTACTCCTGCTTCTCTAAACCTCTGTTGCCAATAATCACCAGCTCCGCTAGCAATGAAAACTGGCACACAATTGATAAAAGCACATTTTGCTTGTAGTACCTGTTCTACATACCATTTTGTTGCTTCCTCAGATCCAACAGGCAGATAATTTATAACCACATCAACTTCTTTTTTAATTAGAATATTGACCACATCATCAGTTGGTTCATCAGATTTATGAACGACTTCAGATAGGTATTTACCAATTCCATCATGAGTCATGCCACGCTGAACTTTTACTCCTAAATTCGGAACATCAGCAAATTTAATTGTATTGTTGGGTTCTGCAAATATAGCCTCAGACAGGTCTAGTCCAACTTTTGTTTTATCTACGTCGAAAGCAGCTACTATTTTGATGTCGCCTATAGCATATTCTCCAAGTATAGGATGCATAAGGCCAGGTACTTTTGAATCAGAATCGGATTCGGCATATTTACTAATTCCCTGCACCAATGATGATGCACAGTTCCCAACTCCGATTATTGCGACATTAATGGTTCCCATATTTCTCCCAACTATGTACAGCCGTTAACTATTCAATTTAATTGAGGTTATACAATGGCTGCAATCAGTGATATTTATTCGTAATGCAAATTACCTTTAATTGTATACGTACAATTATGTAGATGCACTAGCTGATCGGTTTCAAAACAAACTAAAGTAACAAATCATAGAGCATCTTAGCATCAGTTTTATCTCGCTAACAAGTATAAATCATCTTTTTTTTAATTCGGTTATGAATTATATCTCTATATAATTCCATTCTTTTTTAGAGATTTAATTTTACTTTCATTAAAACCAAGTAAATCTTCTAAAATCTGTTCAGTGTTTTCGCCTAGTAATGGGGGAGGGGTTATATTGATTTTAGAGTTACCTACCTTAATCGGACAGCCAATAGCCTTATATGAACCCCGAGCAGGGTCATTCACGTCGATCACCATTTCACGTTGATTCAAATGATCATCATTCAATAATTCCACAGTGTCTTTAATAGGGCTACAAGGTATTCCCAGGTCGCTTAAAATGTCCATGATTTCATTTTTTGTATGTTTTTTAGTCCATTCAGATACAATTTCATAGACTTGATCTGCTTGTTTTTTACGACTTATTTCAGAGTCGTACAATTTATTCCCAATTAAATCTGAGTTTCCTGATAGAGCTAATATGCTTTCCCATGCATCGCCTGTAATAACCATAGTAACGTAGTCATTTGAGCCATACGGCTTACATGGAAAAACAGACTTAGGGCTGCCCCATACGCTATTCCCACTTCTTTTTACCGGCTGTCCATCCATAAATGTTTCTACAAACCGTACCCGTAATAGATTTAAAATCGCGTCTTGCATTGATATGTCAACAGAGGGAGCTTGCCCGGACAGGTCTCTTTGCCTTAGTGCTGCTAGGATTCCTATTGCACAATGTAAACCTGATCCAGAATCTCCAATACCTGTCGATGTGAATAACGGGGGACCTTCATTGAAACCATTAGTGCTCATAGCCCCAGCTGCTGCCTGAGCTACATGTTCGTAACTTTTTAATGTTGAATTGGGCCCATCATTCCCAAACCCCTTGATTGAAGCATAAACAACATGAGGATGGTTTTTAGAAATATACTCTTTACTAAGTCCAAATTCCTCCATCCGTCCTGGTGCATAATTTTCTATAACTACGTCAGATATTTCCAGTAATTTGTTAAATATAGAAATCCCTTCTTCATTTTTTAAATTCAGTGTTACGCTGCTTTTATTAGAATTGAAAACAAGGAAATAAAAACTATCAACATTTTCTTTATTAGCCATTTCCCATCGAGTGCGATCTCCTTTGCCCGGCTCTTCTATTTTTATGACATCTGCACCTAACCAAGCCAACAATTGAGTGCATGATGGCCCAGCTTGAATTTGGGTTAAATCAAGGATTCTGACACCGTCTAAAGGTAACATGGTTATGAACTCCTATCCAACTCGTTTTTTAACCAGCACCAGGGCCCCTTTCCATGGAGAACGGCTGCCATCTTATTAGATCAGTGTGAGGGAGTACGTGAGGGTTTACACATGTTCTAGGCCATCTCCCGGATAAAACCAAAGTTAATTCTTGCCCGACCCTACGCCGTGTTTCAGGGCCCATCCTAAGGGAAGCTGAGGCAACATGTGGGGTGATAATTACGTTATCCATTTTAAGTAAAGGATTGTCTAGATTTGGAGGCTCCACTTCTAGAACATCTAGCCCTGCGCCGGCAATCCACTCATTTTGTAAAGCATTTATCAAAGCGTTTTCATCTACTGTTGTGCCTCTACCTGTATTAATAAACAAAGCAGTATTCTTCATTAGCTTGAAATGTTTTGTGGTCATCATGTGTCGTGCTTCAGTTGTGGAGGGAGCGTGCATAGAAACAATATCAGAACGCTGAAGTAATTCTTCAAGACTGACTGGCTCAACTCCATAGTCAGACATTTGAAGTTCTTCTATATATGGATCGTATGCAAGCATACGTACTCCAAATGGTGCGGCTCGCCTTGCTGTCAAACGAGCAACGTGACCGAAAGAAATAAAACCTAATGTCTGTCCATAAAGTCTAGGTATATTTGATAGTGCAGGTCGTCCTTTCTCCCATCTCCCATCTCGAGACATACTGTCTTGAACTAAAAGTCGCCTAAATGTCGCTAAGATTAGCATCATTGCATGATCCGCAACTTCTTCAATAAAAGTGTCAGGCACATTAGTTACAGGTATGTTATGTTCTGTAGCTGCATGAACATCGATAGTGTCGGTGCCTACGCCTCCCATCGAAATGACTTTACATGAGTCTAAGTTTTCTATTATTTTTCTAGTGATAGTTCTACCTCTAGCTATGATGGCATCGGCGCCACGTACTGCATCTATAAACTCATTTTCTGATTTCGCATCAACTTCTATTATTTCAGCATCGATTGAGCTCAATGCTTCCATCTCTAGATCAAATAATCCGTCAGCCATATCAAACGTAACTTTAGAAGGTTTTTGTGTATATATTTTGTATTTTGCCATTTTCGTTTTGAGAACCTTTTGAATTTATTTTGAAATATTTAATTACAATTAAAGTATATAAAATAATAATGGAGATTAATCTCGATTGTCCATCATTATTTTAATACCGCCTTGACATGCCAGTAACCCCGTTGCTAGCATTCTATCGATGGATGTGTCTATTCACATTAAATCCGCCTTAAAAGTAAAGATAAGCGTACAATTCGCTGAATGTCTTTACTCTATCTCTTTGTATTTCAAAAACATAAGGTACGTGAGCTATGAATGAAGCTGTTGTGATCTTAGCAGCTGGTAAAGGCACTAGAATGCAATCTTGCTTGCCAAAAGTGTTACATCAGTTGTGTGGTAAGCCGATTATTTCTTACGTTTTAGAGGTTGCTAAAGCTTCTGAAGCCACTGAAATAATAGTTGTACTGCCAAAAGAAAACCAGGAAATTAAGGATGTTATTGGTAGCTCAGTATCTTACTGTACCCAAGAAAAGGCCCTTGGGACTGCAGATGCTTTGTTAAGCGCTCAATCCTTATTGAAGGGTTATAATGATGTGATTGTATTGTCCGGTGATGTCCCTTTAGTTCCAGCAGATTTATTAAGTTCATTAATTACCAAACACCATGAAACAAACTCGTCTATAACTTTAGTAACGGCGGATGTAAAAAACCCGGATGGATTAGGCAGAGTCATTCGAAATAATAATGGGTCAATGTCAACAATTGTAGAACAGATTGATGCAACTGGTGATGAATTGGCCATCGGTGAAATTAATGCAGGAATATATATGTTCGAAGCAAGTTGGCTTTGGAATTCTTTACCTAAATTACCTAGAGCTAAATCTGGAGAGGTTTATTTAACCTCATTAATTCATAGTGCGGCTCTAGACAACAAAGACATGGCTACAGTTAAGGTGAATGAAGAATACGAGGTTTTAGGAATTAACAATCAAATTCAGTTATCAATTGCAGAAAATTACATGCGTGAAAAAATCAATATGAAATTTATGTTAAATGGAGTGACAATACCTGACCCAAAAACCGTATATATAGATACTGATGTCGCTATATCTACAGGTACTATTATAAAACCAAACACACACCTGTTAGGTAAAAGTATTATTGCAGGAAGGTCTGAAATTGGTCCGAATACCGTTGTTAGAAATACTACAGTTGGTATTCAATGTAAAATTGAATCATCGTATGTATTTGACTCCCATATAGGAAATGGAGTCTCTATAGGTCCTTTTAGCAACGTTAGGTCAAATACGACCTTAGCAAAGGGTGTCAGGGTGGGAAATTTTGTAGAGATAAAAAACAGTAAAGTGGCAGAAAACACTCGGATATTGCATCATAGTTATATAGGTGATGCAGAAATTGGTAAGAATGTGAATATAGGAGCTGGTACTATTACGTGTAATTTTGATGGAGTTACAAAGAACTATACAAAGATTGGTGATGAAGCATTTATTGGCTCTAATACTATGATGGTTGCTCCACTAAAAATTGGAATTGGAGCTAAAACTGGAGCAGGAAGCGTAATTACGAGTGATGTTCCAGATGGAGCTACTGTTATCGGCGTGCCAGCACGTATTAAAACGTGAATCGAGGGAGAATAAGACACAAAAGTGTCATGTATCAATATGCCTTCTATACCTCTTATTTTAGGAATGTGGAGAAAAATAAATTATAGTCATGAATACTGTGTTTAGTATTTTATTGGCAATGTCGTTTGTAAGTTATTTGATATTTACCTCTATATATCATGGCCTTATAAATGTTCGAAAAAGTAATTTAATAACTAATAAAGCTTCTTCTGAAAGTAGTAATTTTAGTAACACATTTTCTGAACAACATATTAAGCTAAGTGTGGACGGTGTGCGCTTATTAACTTTTGGCTCAATAGGTTGTTCATTTGTTACAGCATCCTGGATAGTTTTCAACAACACTGAACATGTATGGATTTGGTTATTAGTTGCGTCAACTTTAAATTTTTTCGTTAGCGCTTTACTTAGATCTATATCCATGAACATAGCTTCTTTCACATCGAAAGTGATAGTTAAGAAGGGCTCTTTTATAATCAGGCTATTAAAATGGATTTCTTTTATATCTACACCTATAGATATCTTTGTTAATAATTCAATTCGATTATTGAAAATACTATCTAAATCGCAAAAATTGGATGATACACTCTCTTCTGAAATTGATTCATACTTTGAACTTGAAGGAGAAGCTTTAGATGAAAGGGAAGTGAAAATGATTCAAGCTGTAGTACGACAAGACAAAACCGTTGTTAGAGAAATCATGGTGCCACGAGTAGATGTTACTGCAGCAGATATAAACACACCTATACTTGAACTTGCAGATATTATGATTGAATCAGGGCATAGCAAAATACCTGTTTTTACTGATGAGCTGGATCAGATATCTGGAGTAGCTTATTCGATGGATTTAATTCGCGCTTTAAAAGCTGAAGAAAGCACCGACGTTAATTTAGATAGTTTGTTGAGGGCGCCCCTATTAATACCCGAATCTAAAACTCTTGAAGGATTGCTTCGTGAATTTCAAGTCAAAAGAGTTCAGCTGGCAATTGTCGTAGATGAGTATGGTGGAGTGTCTGGAGTAGTAACAATTGAAGATCTTCTAGAGGAAATTGTTGGAGAGATAGAAGACGAATTTGATATAGATGAACCAGAGATAGTTAATTTGTCTGATTACACCAATAAACAAGAACACCTTGATTTACTAATTGATGCTCGAATCAGTATTGATCAGTTGGAAGAATTGGCTGGAATAGTTGTTGAGGGAGAAGGGTTTGACACTTTAGGCGGATTAGTTTTACATCTCTTAGGCAGAATGCCAAATAAAGGTGACATAGTTGAATATAGTGGGATAACTATTCAAGTTATATCTACATCTGGACGTCGACTTAAAAGACTTCGAATAAATAGAGTTTGAAGCTTAGACGTTTACTTGTCTGCTACAACGACTAATGGCCATGTAGCAATTGAGCCTTTATCACCGATTGCAATAGCAGTGTAAACACCGGCGTCTAGGTCCACAATTGGTTCTAATATTAATGTTCCTGAGGAGTCTGCGTCACGCGCAACTAGTAATTCTGGGCCACCCACTATACTTAGAGTCACTCGCTCATTTGGTTCAAATCCAGAACCCCAGAAACTATTTCGTGTTCCTTTAACTGCGACAGTTGCTACCAACGAAGCTTTTAGGTTATCTTTTAATTCCTCATAATTGAAATCTGTGTCAGTTTCTTTGTCATGATTAACAAATAATGGTTCAATTTTAGATTCAATAGACAAAGGAGCGTTCGCTATACTGCCACTCGAGCCCTTGGCTGTAACTGTGTATACCTCGTTAAGTTTAATTCTAGATATAACTCGTGAGTCGGCATTAATGCTTTTGATTAAAATTTTAAAAGCTCCACCTAAACTAGTTACAGTATCGGATAGAAAAAGTTGGAGCGAGTCATCTACTTGAAGGGAAATAACGATATTTTCATTAGAGTTAAATCCTGATCCAAAAACCTCGAAACTAGCGTCTAAGGTAGTTAGGTTTGGTCTTATTTCGGTTTGGATGATAATGCTAGCTTCAAGTGTTGAAACAGTATTATCTGACACTCGCTGTTCTCCAGGAGGTCCAGAAAGTCCCGGTAACCCTCTACTACCAGGAGGTCCAGTGGGGCCGGGCTCTCCCGGGTCGCCTTGCTGTCCAATCGGGCCGGTAGTACCTGATGGACCAACAGCTCCTGCAGGTCCGGTACAGGAAATAAATAGTAGCAAGGAAACACATGCTAGAAAAACTAAGCCTAACTTATATAGATTAAAAAATTTACAATCCAGTTTTAATTTCATAGAATTTTTCCTCATATTATGAATTGTGTGACTTAAAGGGCAGTCATTGGAAGGGGAGTTTAGGTTAGTTTTTGTTATAAACAAGAAAAGGCCTCTGAATCATATGATTCAGAGGCCTTTTCTTATTTATTTAACCAAATTAGATGGTTATTTTATTTGGAACCTACTAGCAAAGGTGCAGTAGCAGTAGTCTTCTTTGAACCGTTTGCCCAAAGAGTGTAAAGACCATCTTCTAAAGCGCTAACATC
>QGNM01000025.1 GCA_003228095.2 Chloroflexota bacterium
AGTGATGTCCACAATTAGTTCAGTTCAATTGTATTAGCAGCAGCTTATTTAGCTGAACTAGCACACTGGTCGGACCTATAATTTTTGTTAAGCTACTGTTTTTATATATACTATTATTCAATGAAGACTATCAAAGAAACCTCTAGCCTCATAAAGGCAGGAAAACTTTCTCCTGTAGAAGCAACACGAGAACTGCTCAGACGTATAGATATCTATGACATTGAGTTAAATAGTTTTGTCACAGTATGCGGTGATTATGCTTTGGAAAGGGCTGCTGAATGTGAAAAGGAAATTCAATCCGGGAACTACATCGGTCCACTTCATGGAATTCCGATCGCAGTAAAAGATATATGTGAAACAAAGGGAATTAGAACTTCAGTTGGATCAAAAGTTTTGCAAGATTGGGTGCCTACACGCGATGCAGAAATCGTAAAGAAACTGAAACGGTCTGGAGCGATTCTTTTAGGTAAATTAAACATGACTGAATTTGCTATGGGGCTCTACCATCCGGAGTTGCATCGCCCAAAAAACCCTTGGGGCAAGGATGTCTGGGTAGGAGCATCATCTTCGGGGTCAGGTGTCGCTGTATCAGCAGGGCTGTGCATGGGTGCGATAGGCACAGATACTGGTGGATCTATCCGATATCCATCCGCTACATGTTCACTTGTTGGTATCAAACCAACTTATGAACTTGTATCACGAGATGGCGTATTCCCGCTATCTCAGCGACTCGACCATGTTGGCCCTATATGTAGATCAGTCGATGATGCAGAGATATTTTTGAATTCTTTAATAGACACAGATATACCCAAAGTTAACACCCCATTAAATAACATAAGAATTGGCGTGGATCAGGAATTCATTAAGAATGGAGTAAACCCGGAAGTTAGCGATTTAGTTTTCCAAGCTATTAATGTGTTTGAAGAATTAGGAGCTAAATTAATAGAAGTTAAAGTTCCCACCTTAGTGGGAGGCGATGATACATGGGTGACAGTTACATTAGTAGATGCTTTAAAAGATCACGAAGAATTTTTCCCGAGAAACAGATCTCTATATGGGCCTTTTGGTGATCAGTTAGAAGGTGCTGCAGATATAGACCCAGCTGTTTTTGAGCAGTGTATAACCTATGGAGATAATTTCCGTCAGGACTTCAATAAATTATTTGACGACGTTGATGTCATTATGTGTCCAACAATGGTGACTATACCTCCAGCCCTTAAGGCAAGAAATTCTATGAGGGGAGGCGATGATGTAATGTCAGATTGGACCATTTCTGATGCAGACTGGGGTGAATATTCTGATCGGATTGGTAAATTTACCGCCCCATTTAACTTCTCAGGCAACCCTACTATATCGCTTCCTTGTGGATTTTCATCGACTAAACTTCCGGTAAGTTTGCAAATAATTGGCAAACAATTACATGAGAGCACAATAATTGCCTTAGGCAAACAATACCAATCGGCAACTGATTGGCATACTATAAACCCGTCAGGATTTGGATTTTAAATGAAATTAAACTTAGTTGGTAACACAAAACTAAAGATATCTGAATTAGGAGTAGGCACTGCGCCTCATGGAGGATTATATTCGGTCGTAACCCAAGACATGGCAACCGAGTCAATAAAAGCTGCTATCAATTCTGGCTGTAATTATATTGATACAGCACCGCTATATGGGTTTGGTCAGGCTGAAATATATCTTAAAGAGACGTTACAGGATATTCCTCGAGACAACTATGTAATCTCTACTAAGGTTGGTAGGGGCTTAAGAAAGTTGTCACAAGACGACAGTGATTCCAGATCAGAGTTTCCTGGATTCTTTCTGAATGCCGCTCCTTATGATACCTATTGGGATTTTAGTTATGATGGCGTCAGAAAATCTTTTGAAGGTAGCCTACAAAGGATGGGATTAGACAAAGTAAACATTTTGTATATTCACATGTTGCCTGAACATTATGATGAAGTTTTGAATAGTGCTTATCCGGCAGTACAACAGTTAAAAAGTGAAGGTCTAGTTGACGCAATTGGGATTGGAATTGATTTTGTCGAACCTTTGGTAGATTTTCTAAAAACTGAAGCGGAATTTGACATATTCATGTTGGCTGGTAGATATACTTTACTTGATAACACTGCTTTGAATGAGCTTATGCCTTTATGTAGGGCACGTAATGTAAGCCTGTCTCTCGCTGGTCCGTATAACAGTGGCATATTAGCCGCAGGATTGAAAGACGAATTAACTAAGGAATCTAAGTTCTTTTATGAAAATGTGTCCCTGGAAGTTCTCAAACATGCGCAATCAATCAAATCAGTTTGTGATAATTATCAAGTGCCACTTAAGGCCGTAGCTCTACAGTTTGGAACTGCTTCAGATGTGGTAGCCGCAACGGTTCCAGGTGCCAGAAAAGCTACAGAAGCTTTAGATAATGCACAAATGATTGATTTAAAAATCCCTAATCAACTCTGGGGTGAACTTAAATCAAAAAATTTAATTCCTGTAAATTGCCAAACACCTTAAACATAAAATAAGCTCTATTTTTAAATCCGATTATAATCACGTTTATGCTATACTTCAAATTGTCATACGTCTGGTATTAGACTGGTAAATAACAAATCTGAGGCATTAAATTAAAACAATGATTGAGTTAATTCAAAATGGCAATGTGACATCTCCTTTAGGTTTTTTGGCTGGGGGCACATATGCTGGATTAAAAGCTCCGGGTGATGAAGTGCTCGACTTGGGAATTCTTATTTCAGAGAGCCAAGCCTCTATTGCTGCAACATTTACAACGAATAATGTGCCATCTCCATCAGTAGTCTTAAGCAAAGAAAGAGCAGTGAGCGATACTGTTATCGGTGTTATTGCAAACAGTGGTAGTGCTAATTGTTGTGTAGGTTCACAAGGTTATGAAGATGCCAAAGAAATGTCTGCATTAGCTGGTGGCCATTTGAGTGTTAATCCGGAAGACATGTTGGTGTGCAGTACAGGTGTAATTGGGGTGGAGTTGCCGATGGCTCTTATTAGGCAGAATATAGGTAATATAAAGGCCACTTCAGATGGAGGCCATGACTTTGCTAAAGCAATTATGACAACTGATACACGGAGTAAAGAATTAGCGATTTCTTTCGATGTGGGTGGTAAAAAAGTAACTATCGGTGGAGCTGCAAAGGGCGCAGGCATGATACATCCAAACATGGCTACTATGCTTGCTTTTATAACTACCGATGCGTCAGTAGGAAAAGCATTTTTGCAAAAATCATTAAGTGAATCGGTAGGGCAATCGTTTAATATGATTGATATTGATAATGATCAAAGCACAAATGATACGGTTTTAGCTTTATCTAATGGAAAATCTGGTACTGATGAAATTGATGAAAATTCACCATATTCAAATATCTTCAAAGAAGGACTCACTTATGTGTGTGTTGAATTGGCAAAGGAAATAGTAAGGGATGCCGAAGGAGCTCAAAGGATGATGGAGGTGACTGTGGATGGGGCAGTATCAGTTGAAGATGCCGCGAAAGCTGCTAGAGAAATATCCACTTCAATGCTTGTAAAAACCATGCTTCACGGTGGAGACCCAAACTGGGGCAGATTAATGATGGCTATAGGTAAAAGTGGGATAAAAATTAAAGAGTCAAAAATAGATATATATATTAATGAAATACAGATAGTTCATGAAGGTCAAACCATTTCATTTTTTAAGGATGCTGTAGTCAGTGCAATGAATGCGTCAGAAGTTAAATTTGGTATATCACTCAATGTGGGTGATGCCTCAGCTACTGCTTGGGGTTGTGATTTAACAGAAGAGTATGTGGTGTTTAATTCAGCATATAGTACGTGAAATATACCCTAGTTGAGCTTTTAGATTATGCAGTATCAAGAAGATTCCGTAAATTTATATTCATCTAATTTAGATGCTAATGCTGATATGCCAGGTAAAAACAAACAAGTAGCACCGAACAATTCGCAGCGGATAAACAACTCAAGCCGTTCACTAGTAGTAGTTAAGATTGGCGGTAGCACATTTGGATCCGATGATACGACAGTTGCTGACCTCGTTAAGTTGCAAAAACAAGGTTTCCAACCCGTTGTTGTTCATGGTGGAGGTAAGGTCGTCAGTGAATGGCTAAAAAAGCAGGGAATACGACCGAAATTTATACGAGGTCTACGCGTAACCGATAAGAATACATTGGATGTTGTTGTGGGAGTTTTAACTGGGTTAGTTAACAAGAACCTTGTAGGGGAAATTGTATTACGTGGAGGTAAGGCCGTTGGGCTTTCTGGAGTTGACGGAGGAATATTAAAAGCCGATGCGGAAAATCCAGAATTAGGGTTTGTAGGTACTATTAAAAAAGTTGATGTTAGCGCTCTTTTAGATATATTAGACGGAGGCAGTATACCTGTTTTAGCGCCAGTTGCGATAAAGCAGGGCAGTGGAGACGATCCTATTCAACTATTGAATATTAACGCCGACATTGCAGCTGGTGAGGTGGCAGCAGCTCTTAAAGCCGACAGGTTAATCATGTTAACCGATGTTCCTGGAGTCCTTGACTCATCGAGAAGGGTTATACAAAGACTTAGTCAAAAACAAGCTAAAGGATTAATTGAATCAAACATTGTGGCCGGTGGAATGGTTCCGAAATTAGAATCTTGTATTAAGGCGCTCGAAGCAGTAAAGGAAACCTTTATTGTTGACGGTCGTAAGCCACATATTCTTCTTGAATGTTTTGACAAAGAGACTGGAAATTCCTTTAATAATGGAACCAGAGTCGGTTAAATCAGAAAATTAAAACTTTCTTTGAAAGTTACATTTTTAACTAAGTTCATCATATACTTGGCAGTTAAGTTTGATTTTATAGGAGAAAAAAATGGCTGATTGGAGATCCAAAGAGGCTAAATACTACATGAAAGTGGTTAATCGCCAATCCATTGTAATTGTGAAAGGTGAAGGTACTCGGGTGTGGGATGATGAAGGTAAGGATTATCTAGATTTCACCGCTGGATGGGCGGTAAACAATATTGGGCATGCTAATCCTGTTATTACCGAAGCTATACAAACCCAGGCCAGTCAACTTTTACAAACATCTAATCAGTTTTTTACTATACCGCAGCTCAAATTAGCGGAACTATTAGTAGAAAACAGTTGTATGGATAAAGTGTTTTTCTGCAATAGTGGAGCCGAAGCGAACGAAGGTGCTATAAAGTTAATCCGCAAATGGGGGAAAATAAATAAAAACGGGCCAGGGGAAATTATCACAGCGTACAAATCATTTCATGGTAGGACTATGAATATGGTGGCAGCAACCGCTCAGCCAAAATATCAAGAAGCATGGGCTCCGATTCCTACAGGTTTTACACATGTAGATTTTGATGACATTACTCAGATAAAGAATGCAACTAATGAAAATACTGTTGCTGTGATGCTCGAGCCAGTTCAAAGCGAAGGTGGCGTTAATATCCCGTCGCCTGACTATCTGTTGAACGTAAGGAAATGGTGCGATGAAAACAACTTACTTTTAATATTTGATGAAGTATCAACAGGATTAGGGAGGATTGGATCATTGTTTGGGTATGAATTATTTGGTGTGGAGCCAGATGTTTTAACTCTCGCTAAAGGCTTGGGAGGCGGAGTTCCAATAGGTGCATTTCTATGTAATCTAAGAGCGAACGTACTCGAACCAGGTGACCATGGATCTACATTTGGAGGCAATGCATTGACGTGTGCTGCTTCTGAAGCTTCAACAAGATTTATTATTGAAAAAGATGTGCCGGAAAATTCCAGAAATGTTGGTAAGTATATGAAAGACCAATTAGAAAACCTCAGATCGAAACATGAGATCATATCTGATGTGCGAGGCATTGGGTGTTTAGTTGGTGTTGAGTTTTCAGCTGATATAGCAGGCAAGTTATTATCTGCTTGTAACGATAATGGATTGCTGTTAAATGTTACTGCGACCAATATAGTACGCTGGATGCCTCCATTGACGGTCACTAAAGAAGAAGTAGATGAGGCTATAGAAAAGTTCGACAAAGCTTTGGATACTGCGAAGGTGTAATACATTGAATTGGAAAGATTTACAAAAATCCGGATCTTCGGTTTTTGCTGGGGCTCTATCCGGTGGTTTAGATAGCTGCACTATTACCCATTGGCTTGCTCAAAAAGGTATTAAAGTGCATGCATTCACAGTTGATATAGGTCAACCAGATGAAGAGGATATCAACTCAATAGCAGATCGAATGAAGGGCTGTGGGGCATATAAAGTTGATATTTTGGACGCTAAAGATATTTTGGCACAGTCAGCTTTAAAACTTTTGCAAAGCCAAGCTAGATATGAGGGCGGATATTGGAATACAACTGGTATCGCTAGACCCGTTATTGTTTCAACAATTCTCAACGCTATGGCTGAAAGTAAAATAAAGATTTTTTTCCATGGTGCTACCGGCAGAGGAAATGATCAAGTTAGGTTTGAGCTGGCAGCAAACATGCTTGATCCGTCTGTTTCGGTTTATGCTCCTTGGAGAGATCCTGAATTTCTTGAAAGCTTCCCTGGTAGGCAAAGTATGCTTGATTATTGTGAATCAAACAATTTACCAATAAAAGCCAGATCTGAATCCAGGTATTCGACAGATGCCAACTTTGTAGGCTTATCTCATGAGGCAGGCGATTTAGAGGATGTTTCTATCCCGTCAGATTTTGTGACGCCTGTAATGGGAGTTATTCCTGAGAATGCGCCAGTCACGCCTGAAACAGTAACCATTGAATGGGCTCAAGGTGTACCAATCAAAATTGATACTAAACCTTTAAATTTGACTGAAATGTTTCTTGAGTGCAACAAAATTGGTGGACGGAATGGAATTGGAATTAATACGCATGCAGTAGAAAACAGATTTGTAGGTATTAAATCCCGGGGTATATACGAGGCACCAGGCATAGAAGTCTTGGGCCAGTCGTTAGAATATCTATTACAGTTCATTTTGGATAGACGAGCAAGGGAATTCTATGATCAAGTTTCTGCTGTAGTAAGCAGACAGCTTTATCAGGGATATTGGTTAGATTTAGCTACAACTGCAGCCTTATCTTCTCTTGATCCAATAATGCGATTAGTTAATGGGACAATAAAAGTACGCTTATATAAAGGGAACGTTTTGTTTGAATCTGCTGCTACAGGTGTATCTGAAATGCCTCATTCACTTTACACCGATGATTCTTCAATGGAAGCAATAGGAAACTATGATCACTCAGATGCTGAAGGATTATTAAAGATATATGGGCTATCTGCCAAGAATTTTGGTAACAGCCAATATAATTCCACCGGGAGATAAATTTGCCTGAGGTGAATAAAGAGACGCAATCGCAAATAATCTCCCTTGTCAGTGACTTTGTTCTCCG
This sequence comes from Chloroflexota bacterium, assembly GCA_003228095.2. Classification (GTDB taxonomy): domain Bacteria; phylum Chloroflexota; class Dehalococcoidia; order Lucifugimonadales; family UBA2962; genus UBA2962. The sequence continues at coordinate 7,391 of QGNM01000025.1, forward strand.
CGATGTTTTGCCAGTCGTTAAAGACCTCGAAGCCAAAGATATTTACCCAGAAGATTTAATTGACCAGATGGCAGATTTGGGCTTATTTGGAATTACAATTCCTCAAGAATATGGCGGAATGGGACTAGACCACACGACGTTCGCAATGATTTTTGAGGAACTTTCTAAAGGGTGGATGAGTTTGACAGGACCCTTAGGGACCCATCATGTTATGGCTTCCATTATCTCTAATTTTGGCACGCCGAGCCAGAAAGATACATGGCTTCCTAAGATGGCCTCAGGTGACATTAGAGGTGGCTTGGGATTAACTGAACCAAGTGGTGGAAGTGACATACAATCCATACAAACAAAAGCTGTTAAAAATGGTAATCATTACAAGATTACTGGATCTAAAATGTTTATTACTAATGGAGACCATGGCCACGCGTTTGCCATATTAGCCAAGACTGATGAAAAGGCTAATCCACCATATAAGGGCATGAGTTGTTTTATCGTCAGTAAAGATATTCAGGGATTTTCGGTTGGGAAGAAACTAGATAAATTAGGATATAAAGGTGTGAGCACCTGCGAACTTATATTTCAAGGTGTTAACGTTCCTGAAACTGAGTTGGTTGGTCAAGTTGAAGGTAAGGGTTTTACTCAAGTATTATCTGCTTTAGAATCCGGGAGAATTAATGTAGCTGCCAGAGCTGTTGGGGTGGCTCAAGCAGCTTTTGAGGCAGCAATAAAATACAGTCAAACCCGTGAAACTTTTGGAAAGCCAATATCATCTCATCAAGCCATCCAATTAAAGCTCGCTGATATGGCTACCAAGATTCAAGCTGCACGTTTATTAACTTATGAAGCGGCTAAAGATAAAGACAACGGGAAACGGGTAGATTTACAGTCTGGAATGGCAAAATTGTTTGCGAGTGAGATGTGTGCTGACGTTGCATTGGAATCGATGCGTATACATGGGGGTTATGGATATATAAAAGATCTTCCTGTCGAAAGGTATTATAGAGATGCGCCGTTAATGATCATAGGTGAGGGTACAAATGAGATACTTAGTTTATTAATAGCCAAGCGACTATTAGATGAATATAAGCTATGATTTACCGTGATAACTAAATTAATTATGGGAAAAACAATCTACGACAGCAAAGACACATTTGGCGGGTATTTTGAAGATTTTTCTGTTGGAAATGTTTATAAACACTGGCCCGGGAAAACTATTACTGAGTCTGATAATCATCTATTTTCTCTTATAACAATGAACACTAGTCCATTGCATATCGATGAAAACTATATGCTAAATCACAAACATGGGAAGATATTAGTCTGTGGTCCATTAGTGATTAGTTTGATAGTAGGGATGAGTGTTTCAGACACATCAGGCAAAGCTGTTGCAAATTTGGAGTATGAGTCAGTAAAACATTTGGATCCGGTTTTTATTGGGGATACCATTTATTCTCAGAGCGAGATTCTGGACTGTACTCAAACAAGTGATAAAAAACATGGAATTGTGTACATGGAATCAGTTGGTATTAATCAACACGATGAGAAAATATTAAGTTTGAGACGAAGATTTTTAGTGCCTTGTAAGCCGGATGGAGTTTAATCTAATGATGAAAAAAGGTAAATCCAACTTTACAGTTTCAATCAGCTACGATAAACGATTATATAAGTATGATATTAGGGGTTCACAAGCCCATGTACATATGTTGTCTAAGGTTGGAATCATCAGCGAACCGGATGCCAATGAAATAAATAAAGGCCTTGACTTAATTCGGGAAGAAATTGAAAGTGACAAATTTCAATGGCATGCAGATTTTGAAGACGTCCACATGAACATAGAAAAACGCCTAACAGAGATTATCGGTGACGTTGCTGGCCAAATTCATACAGCCAGATCTAGGAATGACCAGGTTGCACTCGATATGCGTTTGTTTGTTAAAGACTCGACGGTTGAGATCCTGGGTTACATCTATAGTTTAATAGACATATTAATAAATATAGCTGAATCAAAAGGCAAGATAGCAATGCCTGGTTACACTCATTTGCAGAGGGGGCAGCCTGTTTTACTTTCTCATCATTTATTAGCGTACGTTGAGATGTTAACTAGGGACGCGGAGCGATTTTGGCAAGTGTTACATGCTTCAGACGTAATGCCATTGGGCAGTGGCGCAATTGCTGGATCTCCATATCCTTTGGATAGGGAATTCGTAGCAAAACAACTCGGTTTCCATCGAGTATCTCGAAATAGCATGGATGCAGTATCTGACAGAGACTTTCTTCTAGATTTACTGTCAGCATCTTCTATATCAATGATGCATTTATCCAGGTTAAGTGAAGAATTAATCTTGTGGTCATCTGATGAATTCGATTTCATTAAAATGTCAGATGAATACACTACTGGCAGTAGCATGATGCCACAAAAGCGCAACCCTGATTACGCTGAGCTAACGAGAGGACGGACTGGACGAGTATATGGAAATTTGATTGCTCTCCTCACTACAATGAAAGGTTTGCCATTAACTTACAATCGAGATTTACAAGAAGATAAAGAAGCTGTTTTTGATACGGTTGATACGTTGCTAGGATGCTTAGATGCGTGCGGAGGTATGATGTCAAACATTGCGATAAACAAGATAGCAATGAGGAATGCTGCTGAAAAGGGCTCTTTACTGGCGACTGACTACGCTGATTATTTGGTTTCAAAAGGCCTACCATTTAGAAAGGCCCATCAAGTTGTTTCATCAATCTCAGATAAAGCCATTTCTGATAATGTTGATTTGAAAAATTTTACGTTGACTGAATTGAAAAAATACTGTGAACTCTTTGATAACGACGTGTTTTTGATAAATGTTGATTCATCTATCGAGGCCAGGAACGTGTTTGGAGGTACTGCTACAAACCGGGTTAACGATGCTATATCGCACAATAAATCATTTATAAAAGAACAGCTGGCGCAAGCAGAAAAATTATATGGCGTAGAACTAGTGGCCAGGATTAATGAAATACAATCTTCAACAGGTCGCTAATAAAATAAAAAAAGGTAAATGAGATTCCTCAACGTATAAAAATTGCTCCCTCAATGCTTGCTTCTGATTTTAGTAAACTCGGATCTGAAATAACCGAGGTGACAAAAGCGGGCGCAGACTGGATTCACTTAGATGTTATGGATGGACAGTTTGTTCCGAATTTAACTTTTGGTCCTCCAGTTATTGCTTCACTTAGGAAGTATAGCAACTTGCATTTCGATATCCATTTAATGACTAAGAACCCGGATGATTTAATTTCACCGTTAATAGATGCTGGAGCTGATTCAATAACTCTACATCTTGAGGCTTCAACAAATCTTCAAGACGTTATTAGCGAAGTTATATCCCATGGTTGTAAAGTCGGAGTTGCTATAAATCCTGCAACGCATGAAGAAGAGATATTACCATTTTTGCCTGAACTAGACCTGGTATTAGTTATGAGTGTTGTTCCTGGCTATGGAGGACAATCATTTATTCCAGACTCAATTGATAAAGTAAAACGCGTTAGTCGTATCATAGATGGTGTAAATAAAGACATTGAAATTCAAGTAGATGGGGGAGTTTCAACAGAGAACTCTCAGGCTTTAATAGAAGCTGGCGCTACAGTTTTGGTGGCTGGATCGTTTCTTTTTTCGGATAAAGATGAAATGTCAAATTCAATATTGGGATTAAGAGGCAATTCAGGTTTAGTTTAATTATGTAAAAATTCAGGAAATGCACGGATTTGCTGATTACATTTTGCCTATGATCGACGTTTAATACATTGATAAGATAGAAAAATATATCAGCAAATCAACTTCCATCCAGCTCCAAGGAAAAAGACATCTGGCCATATCAAGAATTAAGTAATTCTTTTGGGCACTAATTAATTTCTTTTACAATTTCACTTAAAATGTTCCAAGTTTCATCTAGCTCTTGATTATGATCTTCACCTATTGGAAATGCCATGGCTAATATTTCAGTAGCTCCAGCAGTGTGATATCGCTCCAACTTCTTTTTAACTTCAGATTTATTACCTATTATTGCGACGTCTGATATGCAAGAAGTATTTTCAAGATCGAGTAGCCGCTTGTAGCTGGGAAACTTTTTATAGAAACCAAATTGTTTATTTACGGCCTCTATAGCCTTTTCTGTGTCATTAGTAATTGCAATAGGTATTCCAACAAGAATTTTTGGAGACGGCCTTTCTGATATTTGAGCAGACCTCGTTATTTTTGGAACTATATCTCTTTCAAGTACCGTTGGTCCTGCCATCCATGTTATTGTTCCATCTGCATATTTCCCAGATGCATCTAACATTTTTGGTCCGAGTGCAGCAAAAAACAGTGGAAATTTTGAGAATGTTGGCAGAGCTATGGTCCATTCAGCCCTGTAAAATTGACCCGTAAAGTCTACTGAAGAACTTTCATTTAGTTGGTTTATTATCGACAAATACTCCATTGCATGTTGAGCGAGGTTCTCGTATTTAAGGCCGAAAGAACTCTGCATGATTATTTTGTGGGATAAACCTAGCCCAAGTGATAACCGGCCGCTTGCAGCTATTTGCACCGTCATAGCTTGCTGAGCCATGACTAAAGGATGTCGTGTGAAGATAGGTATTACTGCTGTGCCCATCTGTATCTTACTAGTATTATTACTTGCCAATCCGATAACGGTTAACGCATCTACATTGTTTAATTGTGGATACCAAATACCGTCAAATTCAAGTTGTTCTGCTTTAATTGCAGCGTCGACTAGTCCATTCACGCCTGTACCTGAAGGACCCTCGCCAATGAAAACGGAAATCCTCAATTTTTTAATTTTAAAATCTCCTATTATTTATATTGTGTTTGCAGAATAACACAATGATAGTATGGAAAGTATATGGGTAAAAAAATAATACTGGGAATAGAAACATCCTGCGATGAGACCGCTGCAGCAATTGTTGATTCCGGCATAAAAATAATTTCTAATGTTGTCGCGTCTCAAGCAAGCCTACATGCTACGTTTGGTGGAATTGTTCCAGAGGTTGCCTCAAGACAGCATATCTTAGCGATATCTACGGTTATAAATACTGCAATGACTGAGTCTGGAATGAAGATAAATGACCTCGATGGGATCGCAGTAACTTATGGACCTGGGTTGGCAGGCTCGTTATTGGTTGGGTTGAACGCGGCGAAAGGACTGGCATTTGGATCTTCAGTGCCTTTATTGCCAGTAAATCATCTTGAAGGACATGTCTATGCAACATGGTTGAATGAATCTTTTAACTCAGAGGAAACCGAATTTCCTTTGCTATGTCTGATTGTTTCAGGTGGGCATACGGACCTTGCGCTTATGACTGGTCATGGGCAATTTAAATTAATAAATAAAACTAGAGACGATGCTGCGGGAGAAGCCTTCGATAAGGCTGCTAGAGTATTAGGGCTAGGCTACCCTGGAGGACCTGAGATTCAAAATGCTGCTGAAAAGGCTGAAGGAACAGAGAAACCTTTTCCCAGACCAAAAGTAAAAAATTCTAACGATTTTTCTTTTAGTGGATTGAAAACATCTTTAATACAACGAGCAGTCGATAAAAATATCTATCCGAGAAATAATGAAACATGTGTTGAGTCAGGACTAATTAATGAGATCGCTTTTGCTTTCCAAGAAGCAGTTGTGGACACTTTAGTTGATCGTACACTTAAAGTTGCCTCAGAGCTTTCTGTGAAAGGAATTATTGTTTCCGGAGGAGTTGCAGCTAATTCTTGTCTTAGAACACGTATTGAACAAAAATCACCTTTGCCAGTTGTAATGCCTAAGCCGGCTCTATGTACTGATAATGGCGCGATGATAGCTTCTGCAGGATACTTTAAATTCAAGGAAATGCCCGCAACAAAATGGGATTTAGATATTGCACCAGGACTTAGAATAGGCGAATCCTTGGTCTAATTAAGGTATAAATAGTTCACTTTCTGAAAAAACAATAAGCTTTGCACCGGATTCAGCTGCCTCCTCAATTAGAGCAACTGCTTTTCGAATTGTTTTTTCCTTGTCAAGAAAGATTGGAGCTTGTTGAATAATAGCAACTTTAATCATTTCTAATTCGTTAATGTGTATACCTGGTTCGAATACCTGTTTTTATGTTTAACTGTATTTCTTCGGTCAGAATTTGATCTACTTGTTTCAACAAGAGATTTTCCTTTATATATTGATTCTACGAATGATAATGCGTCAATTTTTGATTGCTTGCCGGTGAGTGTAACCTGGTAATTTATGTTGGAGCTTAAATTGAAAACAAGGATTGAATTCCTGTTTAACATTGTTTTATCAACGAAAAAGTATATGCTTAATATCCAGATTATCCCAGAAAGTAACCAAGCTAATACGTCATTATTGATTAACCTCCAAACAATTAATCCAACTAACATAGAAATGATAAACCAAAAGATATTGGAAAAATTTCTATGTTCAGAAATAACAGTTGTTGATACAACATCAGCCAAGCTAAATATGATAGATTCCTGATAATCAGAGGATCGTTTTAATTCAATGGAGCTGTCGTTTAATACTACGCTGTTGGAACCAAGATGTTCTTTTTTTACAAGACCTTTATTTGCGTCTAGAATTACTGTCATTGTTTTTCTCAGATTTCATTTAATTAATAACAAAAAGATTTTTATGTAAACCGTTTTCTATTATAATCACGATAACAAATTTTTGTAATTATAATAGCGATAAAAGGAGTTTTCTGTGGAGAGACCGATATTTAAGACTATTGGCAGTAAAGTGGAAGAGATAGACACCCCTGCATTGTTAGTTGACCTAGATGCATTTGAATCAAATATACAATCTGTTCATTCTTACTTTCAAAATCAAGAAGCTAAAATACGCCCTTTTGTTGGTGTGCATAGATGCCCGGCTCTAGCAAATATACAGATGCAATACAGTGGACATAATGGTGGCGTTGCCGTTGGGACAGTTAGCCAAGCTGAGACATTTATAGCTAATGGTTTTCAGGACACATTGATTACCGGTAAATTAGTGACAGCTGACAAAATACAATTGGCTTGCTCACTGGCACAGAGAGCAAGCATAACCGTGACAGTCGATAGTCAAGAAAACTTAAAGGATCTCTCTGGTATAGCAAGTTCCAGAGGAGTCACTTTATCAGTTCTTATTGAAATAAGTTCACCAAATGGATTTACTGGCGTGTCTGATTCACAATATGCACTTGATTTGGTCAAGAAAGTTACAGAGTACGACGGCACAGACTTTCAGGGTTTGATCTTGGCCTACAGCCCCACCATGAGTGGAATCAAATCTGATGAAGTTATTGATTCGCTTAAGCCGCTATTAGACGTGAAATCTTTAATAGAATCAAACGGTATTCCTGTCAACACAGTCTCAGCTGGCTCTACGAGCAATTATGATTTGATAGCCAAAGTTGATGGTATTAATCAAGTTACGGCAGGGGCTTACGCGTTGATGGATGTATTAAATAGTGAGTATCAATCGTCGCTTAAGCCTGCTGCGATGGTTGTCGGTACGGTAGGCAGTTTGCCGCGCGATGGTTTAATAATTGGTGATGCTGGAATGAAAACTAATGGTAATGATATTGGCTTGCCAAGAATAATGAATTATCCAGATGCAGAAATCATGTATCTTAGTGCGGAGCATTGCAACATTATTACTACTAAAGTAAAAACCCCGATTTCAAGAGGAGATAAGCTATTCTTTCAGCCTTATGATGTTGGTGTTACTGCCAATTTGTTTGATTTCATAATGCTTATCAAAGATGGTGAATTACAGAGTATTCTAGACGTAACTGCAAGAGGCAGATACAGGTAAAAGTTTTTTAAGGAGACGATATGGATCATTACAGACCCAGTGTTGGCACAAAGATTAGTGAATTGGATACACCATGTTTGATTTTGGATCTGGATGCATTGGATCATAATTTCGACAGGATGTCAGAGACATTTAAAGACACCAAGGTCAAGCTTAGAGAACATACAAAAAATATTAAAAGTCCAGCGTTGGCGCATATGCAAATACGTAAGGGTGGGACAGTCGGAGGTGTATGCTCCGCCAAAGTAGCTGAAGCTGAAGTCATGGTTGAAGGTGGCATTGCGAGTGTATTAATCCCTAATCAAGTTGTAACTGAAGACAAAATAAAAAGATTGTGTGTTTTAGCAGGCCGAGCTGACGTCACTGTTTGTGTCGACTCAGAGGAAAATGTACGTGATATATCTAGGATTGCCTCTAATTTGAATGTGAAAGTTGGTATTGCAATTGAGGTGGATACAAATATGGATAGGGGGGGCGTTCGTAGTGTTGAGCAAGGTGTTCATATAGCGAGCATTGCTAATCAACTAAGTGGATTAAACTTTAGAGGCGTGATGAGTCACTCTGCAATGTTTGGAGTGCCCAAAGATGATGAATTCAAAAATGATGAAGCTATAAAGTATTATAAAAAAACAGTCGAACTCGCAGATGCTATACGAGCAAAGGGTATAGAATTTGACATGGTTTCCTCAGGAGAGACTTTTTCTTATGATATGGCACCATTTGTTGATGGCATCACTGAGGTTGAAGGTGGTATGTATGCACTTATGAGCACAATGCTGTCATATATGGACGGTCATTTTAAATACGCCGCCAAAATTTTAGGCACAGTTGTTAGTCAACCTAAATCTAATCTAGCAGTGGGTGATATAGGATATCGTTCAATCGCATCCTCACTTAATACAGATGACCCGTTTTTGGAAGGATATGATGAGGTTGTATTCACATCGATGCATGATGAAGCATGTTTATTAACTTCTAAAGGCGAAATGCCATTAACTGTTGGTGATAAATTTATGCTTAGATGCCCTCAACAAGATTTAACTGTTAATAGATATGATAACTATATCGCTGTTAGAAACGGGGTTGTTGAACAGGTAATTTCAATACCAGGTCGTGGTTGCCATAATTAGTTTGGTAATCTTAGATTTATAAATTCGACACGTACTCATAGGCAGTTGTAGCCGCCATGGAACCCTGAGCAGCAGCAGTAATTGTCTGCTTGAGGTCTCCGGAAGCATCTGTTAAATCTCCTGCGGCTATAAGTCCAGACACATTAGTGTTCATGAATTTATCTACAATTACTTCGTCTGACTCATTAACCTTCGCACCGAGGTGTAGAGGTAATTCTTTACGAGGATCTGCTCCAATTTCGATAAATAGCCCGTCAACATCTAATGCGTCTTGATTCTTGTATGAGTTATCCAGTTTGATTCCAGTCAACCCTTTAGCATCATCTCCAAGCAACTCAATGACGTTCGTGTTAAAAACACGTTCAATATTTGTGGCAGCATCCAATTGACGAAGATTGGCTGCTTCTGGGCGGGTAAAATTTGATTTACGATAAATCAAATAGACTTTATCTGCATATTTACTAATTAAGACGGACCCTTTTACAGCTGAGTCACCGCCTCCTACTACAGCTACTGTATTGCCTTTATGCATAGGAGCATCACAGGTAGAACAGTACGATACACCTCTACCTGTCCAATCCTGTTCGTGGTCAAGCCATAATGAACGTCGTTCCCTTCCTATTGCCAGTATTACAGACCTGCCTCTATAGATTTGATCTGATTCTCCTGCGATTTGGAAAACACCAGATTCTTTCTGTGAAGTTCCATTAACGTTCGAAATCACCAACTTATCGTCGATTATGGGAACGTTATACTTTTCAGCATGTTCTCGAAATTTCATCATAAGGTCAAAGCCATCAATATCTGGATATCCTGGGTAATTTTCTATTAATCCGCCTGTGGCAGTTTCGCCCCCAAATGTTGTTCCAACAATGATTGCCGACATTTGATATCGAGCAGCATACATTCCTGCTGCAAAGGCAGCAGCTCCTTGCCCACCTATAACTACATCATAAATTGTGTTTTCATAATTCATATCTATTATTCTATTAAATTAATGTATCAATTCATACATTCAAATTGCTGTAAGTAACAATTAGGCATATCATAGGATTTTGTGACAATATCTCAAAAACTCTTCGCTGATTGTTATGACTTGTTAAATCAATTAGTAGAGTGGCGCATATTTTCTTATCGGCAAAATACCGCGGGCCAGGCAGCTGGTCTTGTCTTAGAAATAGGTTTCGGAACTGGTTCAAATTTAAAGTACTATCCTGATTCTGTAGAAATCACTGCTTTAGAACCAAATCCTTACATGTTTAAAAAAATCCTCGATAGAGCTTCAAAATCTAATAAAGATGTTACTGTTATTCAAGGATATGGAGAGAATATACCGTTTAAAGACGAGGCCTTCGATACCGTAGTTGTAACCTTGGTTCTATGTATGGTCTCTGATGTAGAAAAGGTTGTTTCGGAAATAACTCGCGTATTAAAACCTGGAGGTAAATTTTACTTCTACGAGCATGTATCATCAAAATCTTATGTTGGAATGCGGTTTCAATCTTTTCTAAATCCTTTATGGAGCTTTATCACTACAGGGTGTAATTTGACCAGGGATATAGAAAGGATTATCAAGGGAGCTGGGTTCGACGAGGTAAAGTCTAGAAAGTTTACGATAAGATTTGGTACTCCAATTTCTCTTCCCAATGTTGTAGGAGTTGCTACAAAAATAAAAAATATGTAGGATAAACTCACTTTAGCTTACCTATATCTTAAAGAAAGATAAGAATTTTAAAACCAGGACCTCACATGACAATTAAAATATATTCAGCCTTATTAATTTTCTCACTAATCTTTCTGGCAAGTTGTTCTGAGCCAGAAATCAATAATGGGGAGGTTAGCCAGTCAGGCAGTGAATATCTGGTTCCAACCGCAACTCCATTTAGTACAGCTGACTGTGAACCTTACGGTTCTTTCACACTTTTAGAAGGAAAAATGTTTAATGAACGACAAAGACATGCCTGGGTAACTTTGAGCGATGGACAAATTTTGTTGACTGGCGGGCGTGGTAAGGGCGGCGCACGTGGACCGAGAGTATTTCCTCATTCAGAAATTTTTAACGTTAATACCGGTCAATGGACCGAATCTGGCGATATGATTACAGAAAGACAAGACTTTGCAATGTTTTCTTTAAATGACGGCAGAGTTCTTGTTGCCGGTGGGCAAGACATTCAAATGGAAGCTATGAAAAACAGTGAGGTATGGGATGAGAGCGGCAACTGGACCAAGGTAGGAAAATTAAACGATTCTCGAGAAAGGGGAGCTGCGGTTAAATTAAGTGACGGCAGAGTCTTGTACACAGGAGGCAAAAACGATCGTTTAGGAGACAACACGACCACCGAGATATTTGATCCTAATACGAATGAATGGGAGCTTTCAGGTGACATGAACCAAAAAAGATCCATACATACTGCTACGGTACTTAAAGATGGCCGTGTGATTGTTATTGGAGGAGGCAAACATAGGGAAGGACCTTATTACTCTAGTGCTGAAGTATGGGATCCTGAGACAGAGACTTGGGAATATACAGGCTCAATGAGATTGGCGCGCGTGCAGCATACAGCAACCTTGCTGGACGATGGAAGGGTTCTTGTGGTTGGAGGAGTAGGAGAAAAGGTTGAAGGAGTGGATACCTCTATTCGTGCATCCACCGAGATTTGGGATCCAGCTACTGGTATATTTGAGCCAGCTGCGTCAATGGGAGATGCTCGAACAGAGCATGAAGCCACACTTTTGTCAGATGGCAGGGTATTGGTAACAGGAGGATTATTGCCCCGAGCTGAGGTTTACGACCCTGATACTGATACATGGTATTCAACCGGACCGATGATAGAGACTAGATATAGACATCTAGCGTTGAAACTTAACGATGGTACGGTGATTTTAAGTGGTGGCCAAGCAGATAAATATGTTCATATAACAGCTGAAACATTTGAGGCACCGGTTTTTGATACAACAAAAGCATGCATCGTTGGAATACAAGGAAAAGTTTCGCCTCTACTGGCTCTCGATGACCCTGGTTCTGGAGAGGTTGACGAAGAAGGGAATGTTTATGCCGAAGGTGAATTAAATGAATTGGGCAGTGTGGAAGCACATTCCGCTCGGTTCTCTGAGTTGGAAGAATCTGGACTTTCAGAATCAGATCTTGTGTTTGCAGCCCCTGTTATAGCAGAGCCTGGCGATGATGTGATTGTGCCTTTAGGTACTCCAGCTACCATAAGACTTGGTCAAGGCCTTGGTAGCCCTTCAATGGACGCAAACGGAACATTAGTGAGATTCAAAGAATTGGTTGCAAACTCAGATGAAGAAGGCGTTATTGTTAAAGTCAATTTACGTTCCAGTGGATGGGATATGGGCGACATGGACTTAGTTATTGCTCCAGGAGAAAGCGGGCCCGGGGTGACAAGTTTTACAAGGGTATGGCTTGGACTTTTGGGAGTATCAACAAATGAAGCTGGTGAAACAACTGCTACAATAGTTGTATTCGAGCCAAATAAAAAATAATTATTATTTTACTAATAATTCAGTCAAAGCATCGTCTATAAATTGAGTGTCAACCGGTGTTGTCACCATGGTTACTAGTTTGTATGGGATACATTTGCCCATACAAACTAGTATTAAAATAATTAGTTGCACTGTGCTATAAACTCGGACTTTCAGCATCATTGATAACAGATTGTGGCTCAATGACAATATCTAAGGTTCCTGTTGATAACATTTAGATTTTTGAACTCTATAAACTTCGATGTGCATGACTTCGTCTATAGATGAGAATTAACATTGGCCATTAGAAAAATCTTGGATCTTTTAAGCCTATACCAAACATTTGTGTTGGAGAGAGAGGCCATAATTGGTGAACCAATTGATTTAGTGTTCAGTTTTTTTTCTGATGCGTCTAATCTGGAAGTGTTAACTCCCAAATGGCTTAAATTCAAGATACTGACTGAGTTTCCGATAGTTATGAAACGTAATGTAAAGATAGATTACAAATTAAAGTTACATGGGTTTCCTATCAAGTGGCGTAGTGGTATCACAGCCTGGGAACCTCCGTATAGATTTGTGGATGAACAAATAAATGGCCCATACATAAAGTGGATTCATACTCATGAGTTTTCAGAATCAACAAAGGGCATACTGATAAAAGATAGGATCGAGTATCAAGTCCTTGGCGGAATGTTCACGAATTTTCTATATGTTGCTAAACAATTGGACCGTATTTTTGATTACCGTAAGAAAAAAATGGAAGAGTTTTTTAATAAAACTTGAACCTATATTTTAATCTAAGCGAGTTCTGTCCATGTTTCTGACCAAGCAAGACATGCTGAACTGGTTGGATGTCCGTCAAACAATTCTGGAAAAGAAGATCCAGTGGCTGGAATTTCATTCACTGTTAATTGAGCTTTGTTCGAAGGGATCATACAGCTATACACGCCAAGTTTGGGGGCAGTTTCTAAGAATCCTGCTGCTGCTTTCAAATAAAATGGTTCACAGATATCATGCCAATTCATCTGTATAGAGTCATTCAAAGAATCTATAGACTCTATCCAAAAGTTAATGCCATCTCCAGAACTTGAAAAATCTGCATCAATTATTGGGGTTTTAGGGTTCGAAAATTCTGAGTTTAATCCACTCTCTATTTTGTCTTGAATCCATCGAGTCATAGCGAAATTATCAGAGTAAATTCGGACTTCATTGTCTGTGGCATCACTCTGTATAAACAATACATGTCCTGGTCCACTAGGAGATTTTAATATACGCCAGTGAGTTGCATTAGTAGTAATTGGGCCATTAACTTCTTTTTTTAATCTAATAAAAGAATTTTCGCCAGTCAACAATATTTTATTTAGATCAAGGTTTGCTGAAGGAATTTTCTCTTGTGACATATTTATTTCCCTTTTTTAATAAAATTTAAAAATCTGTAATTATCCAGACATATATTTGGAAACTATTTTATAGTCTGACTCTGCGCCTTCTCTGTTTCCTAGAGCCCATCGACTCATGGCTCTATTATTATATGCATACCAGTAGTCAGAATCTATCTCAATAGCTTTTGTAAATTCTAAAATAGCGGCCTCATATTCATAATTGTCAGCTAATACCATGCCTCGATTGTTATAAGCTTCTCTGTAGTCGGGTTTAATTGTTAGAGCTTTGGCGAAATCCTCTAACGCTTTTCCTTTATCTACTGAGCGACGATATGCCACTCCTCTGTTATTAAATACCACAGGGTCAGATGGGTCTAATTGGATTGCTTTTGTTAAATCAGAGATTGATTCGATTAACTTTCCGGCATCTAGGTAGTGATTGCCTCGCATAACATATGCTTTATAATCTTCTGGGTTTTCGCTAATTATGTCCGTCATTTGTAATATAACTTTAGAATTATAGTCTTGATCACTCATTCTACTTTTCTTTGCATCATTCATTTCGTTGAGCATGTTAATTTATCCTGACTCTCATGGTGTATGTATTCAATTATGGGTCACTGGCATGATCGGAGTTGGTTTATGGTTTCTATCAGGTCACTTGTAATTTTTTCTTGATTAAATACGACTTTATCTGTGCCCAATTTGGCTTCATAAATTCCTCGAGCTTTATTTAAATCTGAACAAGCTTCGATAAGTCTACCTTCGTTAGCATATACAACTCCACGATTTCTCAATGCAGATGCGTAGTCAGCTTTTATTGATATAGCTTCACTAAAATCTTCTAAAGACCTCTCTACCATTCCTTCTTTGTAATATGCGAGAGCTCGACCATGATAGGCTAAATAGAGTTTTGGTAGGATTTTAAGTACAACATTGTAGCTTCCAATTGCTTCTTTATACATTGCTGAACTCAATAGGGATTGGGCTCTGAGGTAATCAAACAGAACGTCGCGAGCGACTTTTGAGGAGTCACTAATTTGCGCGGTTGGTTCAGTCAACTCCATAACTGGAGTCGTAGGGATAGCAATCAGATTAGAATTTGGTTCAATTGATGTATCTGTTGAGCAACTGAGCAACGTAAAACAACTCATCGCTGCTGAAAGCAAAACTAATAATATATATCTAAATTTAAAGCCAATCATATTGTTACTTGCAATTCGGTTCTTGAAATTTAAAGATCCTGTGTCTTTACAATTATAATCCGTTTACACTTAAGTTATGTCGTTTTAAAAATACAAAGTAAAATCTTTTAATAATAGAAACATTTGTGGGAGGTTTCAGATGATACGAAGCGTAAACGGAAAAGGACCGCAGGTTCACCCTAATGCATTTGTAAGTGAATTCGCATATGTTGTTGGGGACGTAGAGATTGGAGAAGGTTCCAGTGTTTGGCCAGGAACTGTTATAAGGGGTGATTCTGGGAAAATTGTTATAGGCAAAAACACCTGTATACAAGACAACTCTGTGGTTCATGGTGATCATGATGTTTCAATAGGGGACGACGTAGTTATTGGTCATCGGGTTTTATGTCATGGGAAAACGATTGGCCACAGGACCCTTTTGGGCAATGGGTGCATTGTAAATGATGGAGTTTCCATTGGTACCGATTGCATTATAGCTTCAGGAGCGATGGTGGTTGATCAAATGGAGATAAAATCTCACTCGGTTGTTGCTGGGCTGCCTGCAAGAACCAGACGAGAGACAACCCAGAAAGATAAGGATCTAATTAAAGGGTATCGGGATATATATGTAAAGAATACAAAAATGTATTTAGCTGAAAACTTAAACACATAAAGAAATTAAAATAAATTACATTTCTTTTGGAGCAGCCATTCCCATTAGGCTTAAACACCTATTTATTGTTAGTCTACTTGCTTCACATAACTTAAGGCGTGCTTTAGTTAACTCGAATTCCGAAGTGTCTGTAGATATTACCTTGCAATTTTGATAATACAGGTGGAACGCTGCAGCTAGTTCCTGTGCATAGTGTGCAAGGTGATGTGGTTCAAGTCTAAGAGATATTAAACGTATTATCTCAGGCATGTTTAGTATTTTCTTAATTAGATCCAATTCAGTTGAATGATCTAATAAATCAACATTACCGTTTAAAAAGTCAATCTTCTGTTGTTTTGCATTTCTAATAATGCTACAGATTCTTGCATGAGCATATTGGATGTAATAAACAGGATTGTCAGAAGATTTTTGCTTAGCTAGTTCTATGTCAAAGTCCAATTGACTATCTGCAGACCGGGAGAGAAAGAAGAATCTGCATGCATCAACTCCGACCTCTTTTATAAAGTCAGATAGAGTTATTAATTCTCCTGTTCTTTTAGACATCTTCACCGCGGTAGAACCACGCTTAAGTTTAACCATTTGTGTGATAATGAATTTGAGTCTACTAGGATCTATTTCTAGGGCCTGCATTACGGTTTTAAGCCTTGGTACATGGCCTTGATGATCCGACCCCCAAATGTTCACAACGAATTTAAAATCTCTTATTTTGAATTTGTTGTAATGGTAGGCAATATCTGAAGCAAAATATGTAGGGTTACCATTGCTTTTTTCTATTACATTATCTTTGTCGTCACCTAGTTTGGATGAAGTGAACCACAGTGCATTATCTTTTTTTAACAGAAGGTTATTGTTATTAAGTTTAGATTTGACTTCATTGTATGTCCCATTCTCATATAATGAAGTTTCACTAAACCATTCATCCATCTCGACCCTTAAGGTTATCAAATCATGTTTTATAGCCTTGATCATCAATTCTAAACCAGCATCCTTGATAGTGTTTAAGGCTTCTTGATCCGACATTTCATCTATCTGATGACCTAGATCTGCTTCAATGGTTGAAGTTACTTCGTCTATATATTCCCCTTGATAACCGTCATCGGGAATTTTAGTTACGATCCCTTTCTGGTTTTTATAATTAGCGAAAATACTCATAGCAAATTTTTCTATTTGTGCCCCAGCATCATTAAGGTAATATTCTTTGTGAACTTGATAGTCTGCTGCAGTTAATATATTTGACAAACTACTGCCAACAACTGCACCTCTTGCATGTCCAATATGAAGCGGGCCAGTTGGATTTACGCTTACAAACTCAACTTGAATTCCCACACCGGCGCCTAGAGATATATTACCAAATGACTCACCCAGCTCTATGACTTTGTTAATTTGTGATTTGACCCAGGCAGGGTCAAGCGTAAAATTTAAAAACCCGGGTTTTGCAGCTGAAATTGATTCAATGGGCATTTTAACTTTAAATAAATCCTTGATTATTTCAACGATCTTCATCGGATTCATCTTTAAAGGTTTTGCAAGTCTTAAAGCAATAT
>QGNM01000027.1 GCA_003228095.2 Chloroflexota bacterium
GGACACATCTGAAGAAACTAAATCTGAAGAAATTACATCAAATGTGCATTCTATTGCTGACTCTTCAGATTCATATTTCGATGAAGAGGGAAACATGATATCTCAAGATAAAACAGAGGAAGAATTAGTTGAACAACCTCAAGTTGAGTTTTTGGACACAGTTATTGCTGATGAAGGACGTACAACTGAACGACCACTATTTACTCCTGTGGCACTTAAAATCGGACAAAAGATAGCAAGTCCTACATTGCCAGGCGGTCTGACAGTTCTTTTTGCTGAAGTATTAGAAGATTCACGATGTCCGATTGGATCTGAATGTCCTACTAAAGGAAAGGTAGTTATCAGGACAGAATTGGCATCTAATGTTACCCCATTGGGTGGATTAGTTTTGACCATTGAAGAAGGACAGGAAGGCCCTACAATTAAAAAGGTTAGTCGGTATTCGACGGTTTTCATTTCACTTGATCCATACCCAGTTGAGGGAGAAACTATTGATCCTTCAGAATACGTAGCTGTAATTGCCGTAATTAAATGATTAAGCTTTAGGCAGCATTTTTTATGGATCCCAAGAGGTAGTATGGAATGTGCCATATTTTAGGTTCAATACCTGAAAATGGCTTTATTTCCACGATTGCCTTTTTCCCTCGTATTTCAATCAGGCTTCCAACTGAACCGTATCCTGGTCCTCCATTAATCATGCCGACATAAACAACCTTTTGCCCAGGCATTGCTGTTTTAGCCGATATATAGTCATATTTGATATTTCTTATACCCGGCAATTGTAATTGGTTTGAGTAGTTATAATACAAGAATAAATCCTACAATAAGTTTAGAACAAGTTTAGAACAGAACAGGCGTTCTGTCAATAGTGTTGAACAAGATATCAATTCTATAATCAGAATTAGAGATTATAATTATGTGATAAGAATTAATATAAATTATTGTTAAAATAGAAATTGTTAATCTTGATGTTATCTAAATACTTGTGTGTCTGTAATTTTGGTAATGTAATAAGGAGTTAGGACATAACTATGAGGCTTTCAAATAAGGTAGTAATTGTAACTGGGGCTGCTGGTGGTATTGGAGCGGCACAATGTCGGTTATTCGCTAAAGAGAAAGCCCAACTTGTGATCGCCGATATCAATGAAGAACAAGGACTTAATCTTGCTAACGAAATATCCGCAGAAGGCGGGTCAGCGTTATTTATAAAACTAGATGTTTCATCTGAATCTGACTGGAGCTCGTTACTTGAAACTACCCTTAGTAGATTTAAGAAAATTGACGTTTTAGTCAACAATGCAGGGATATATAGAACTGAATCCATCCAAGAGGAAACAGCAGACAATTGGGATCGTGTACTAGCAGTAAATTTAAAAGGGGCCTTCTTAGGAACAAAAGCCGTAATTAGCTCAATGCGCTCACATAAACAGGGGTCGATTATCAATGTTGCTTCAACAACTGCGCTAGTCGGTAGTTGGAGAGGAGGTTCTTATGGTGCTTCAAAAGCTGGATTACTTTCTTTAACAAAACATTCATCCATTCAGAATGCTCAATATGGAATTCGAGTAAATACGGTTGTTCCTGGCCCTATTGAAACCGAGATGATTTCTAAAAACATTGCCGATCCTGAAGGGAGGGCGCTATCAGAATCCAGAATACCTTTGGGTAGATTAGGATCTCCTAATGAAGTGGGATATGCCATCCTTTATTTAGCTTCCGACGAGTCGAGATACGTTACTGGAATCGAATTATTGGTTGATGGCGGTTTAACTGCTCAGTAATAAGAAATGCTAAAATTAAAATAGAGCAATAGGGTTTACCGGGCTACCTGTTCCTCCAATAATTCGTAACGGACTAATATTTATCATAAATTCCCATCTATTTTTTTCTTTACAGGTTTGACTGAGTTCTTCAAGATTTGCGTTGTCGATAATCCACATTCCCATTTGCACTAACCCGATTTGGTGAATTGGGTTAGATACGGTTTTATACCCGCTTGGTATCATATCGTTTGAAGTGTCAGTTCCCAAAACTGAAATATCTCGCTCTCTAAATATAGGCAGACATGCGGCTTGACATGCAGTGGACCCATCATTTGGTGGACTAAATGGACCTTCAGTCAATGTTCTTTTTAGCTGACCAGTCCTAATAAACAGGATATCTCCAGATTGAATTTCAAACCCACAAAGTTTTTCAGCATCCAGGATATCTTGAGGCATTACACCTTGATCTCTGTCAAGCCAAGAGATTCCTCTATTTAAAGGCACATCGACTAATATTCCTCGACCAACAATCCCATTTTTAGCATTATCAACTGAATTTACCGTGGCTCCAAGGTTTGTTGATACTAAGTAAGAAGGTTTGTCGTTATACATTCTTCCATTCCAGAAAAAATGGGCAGGAGAATCAATGTGAGTAATGTGGTATCCGTGGTAAACCATTGATATATGTTCCAAAGCTGCTTGGATTTGAAAGTCAGTATTTTTTTCATGATGCTGCCAACCTTCTCCGCTTTCTAACATTAATCGCTGGGTGGGGTGATAAACCTCTGCATCAATATTAGTGTCGAGTGGTCTTGCGCAGCTAACAGAAACCCCGTCAGTTACTAGTGATATAGATCGTTTTATTGATTCATTAGTTATTAAGTTAAGAGTTCCAACCTGGTCATCTTCACCCCATCTTTTCCAGTTACTTAAATCGGTCATCCATTTAAGTACTTGATCTTCTGTAGGAATCAAGTTAATACTCAATTTTTACTCCTTTATTACTTCATCTCTTTTTAAATATAAACAGTCTATAAACAATTAAACTGATCACTAATATTAATAGAGAACCAGCGATTGTCCAGGTCAGTGCTTCTAGATAATCATTGATAAATCTATTAATTCTTTCTCCATAAAAAAATATCAACAAACCAATCAACATAAACCTGCAGCTTCTACCAATTAGCGAGGCAATCAAAAATGATCTGCGATCAAAATCCAAAACACCAGAACCGATTGCAATTAGTTTATATGGGATAGGAGTGAATGCTGATATTAGGACAGCCCATACCCCATATTTATTAAATAATTGATCAGCTTTTGCAATAAGATTATCTGAAATAAGACGATTACCTTTGAATGTTACATATAGAATTGGTCTTCCAAACTTTCTACCAATAAAATGTCCAATTAGCGCACCAGATACTGAACTAACAGTAACTAACATTGCGAACCATATTGAGTATTCGGTTTTAAGTAAACTTATTGCGATTAGCAATGCATCTGGCGGAATAGGATTAAAAATAGATTCAGTGAATGATGATAAAGATAATATTAGTAATGCCCATGGGCTATCGGAAAAACTAAGAATCCATTCAGCTAAATTATGTATCAAATCCAATTGCTTTAATTACTCTCGATAGAAATCTCGAAATTAAAAATCTTACCTTTGATGTTTGCAGTTGCTATAGTTAGTGGTTTATTTTTCGTGTCATTATCAATGAGCGATAATATGGAAGAACTATTCTTCGATAGAGTAGTTCTGACCTTTTCTGGAGCATTTTTAAATAACTTCGGATTCATTAAGTAAAGAAAAGTTTCTTGTTCAAAGAAGGCACTTTCAGCCTCCTTAACACTTACTTGTCTGAAAACGATACTATCACCTGGGCGCGACTGAGCGATTAAGTTCAAGTCAGCAGAAATAACTGTACCTATTTTTGCATAACCACCAGTGGGACCTCGATCGGCCATTAATATGATCGGATTCCCATCGGATGGCACTTGGATACTTCCAAATTGTGTACCATCGGATATGATGTCTGCACTTGATTCATGTTGCAGCTGAGGTCCAGTAAGTCGGTATCCAACTCTGTCGCAGTTGCTGGATACACTATACCTACTGTCAAAAAAGGTTTTTATGGCTTCAGAAGTAAATTTATTGTGCTGAGGCCCTAATGTAACTCTAACAATATGTGAGTGTCCATAGTGGACTACTTGTAATCCTTCAGGTAGATTCCGTTCTTCTTGTATTGGCTCTACATCAGAGTTGTTGATCAGTAATGTATCTCCAGCGATTAAAGCTCTTCCTTTAAAGCCACCGAATGATGCAGGTATGTATGTGGATTTACTACCCATAATTACAGGTACATTTATACCCCCTTTTATGGCCAAGTAAGCCCGCATGCCATCTTGTGCGCCGTCAGATTTTAGTACGGAACCTGTTTCAACTTGAATAGAGGACCAATTATTAATTTTTGCCCCATCCAGTTCCATAGATAAGTTACCACCAGTGATGGATATTACGGCTGGGTAGTTAAATTTGATTGAAGGGCCAACGATTGTCATTTCTATGCAGGCAGAGTCTGTTGTATTCCCGACCAACAGGTTTGCTGCGCGCAAAGAAAAATTATCCATGGCTCCTGATACAGGCACTCCGTATTTCTGGTATCCATATCTTCCGGTGTCTTGAACAGTAGATAGTAATCCCGGATCAATTATAGTTATAGATTTTTCATTCATGACTTTTCGGTTCAATATCTAACATATGAATTTCAGGTTTGTAATTGTTGGACTCCACATCGTTTCTTATATCAAAATAGGCTTCAATGCTTTCTAGGGGTTCGAATTTAATATAGTCACCAGTAATTAACAATGAGGGTTGTTCGCTATGAGGGTCAAATAAATTTAACGGAGTCCGACCAATTAGTTGCCACCCTCCAGGGCTATCATTTGGATATATACCTGTCTGTGATTCAGCAATTCCGACGGAACCACCTGGTATTTTTAATCTTGGACTATCCAGTCTAGGTGTGATTAATTTTTGATTAAGCCCTCCGAGATAGGGAAAACCAGGTGCGAAACCTATCATATAGATTCTATAATTTAAGGCTGAATGGAGTGAAATTACTTCTTCAGAGGTGAGATTGTTGTGTTTAGCCACAAATTCTAAATCCATTCCAAAATCCGAACCATATAGGGTGGGTATTTTTATTAATTTATACAAAGACTGATCAACGTTTTTAGATTTCTCTATGAGTTTTAAAAGGTAGTTTTTGATATATGTTCTTTCTGAAAGCATAGGGTTAAACATGACTATCAATGATCTGTAAGAGGGTACCAGGTCAACTACCCACTCCTCTTGATTTTCCTCAATTTGCGCCATTAAATTTTTAACACTATTGTTTGTTTTGATAGATATCGAATCTTCAAATTCAACTAACAATGCTTGGTCGCCTACGGATGTAATTGTAGGGACCATAACTATACTAGCTTTGATAATGGCACTATATTGACGCCTGCAGTTTCTAATGCACCCTTAACTTCTTTAGCAATATTTACTGAACCTGGAGTATCTCCATGCATGCATATGCTATCTGCATCAACAGGAACATCTTCCCCTGTAATGGAAGTTATGTAGCCGTCCTTAACCATCTTTAAAGATCTTTCCACAATTAATTCAGGGTCATGTATAACTGACCCATTAATTGACCGAGACACTAGTGTGCCGTCACTGTTAATTTCTCGATCAGCAAAAACTTCTTGTGCAACCCTTAAACCCATATCTTTAGCAATTGATACCCATAGAGAACCTGACATAGCTAGCAAGATGAGCTCAGTATCTACCGCAATAATAGCGCTGCAAATCGCTTCAGCAAGTTTTTCATCATTTACAGCATTGTTGTACATTGCTCCATGAGGTTTTACATGTTGTAGTTTTTTGTTCATGGTGAATCCGGTCAACGCCCCGATTTGATATATGACGTCATTCTTAACTTCATCTGGCTCTATATTCATATTTCTTCTACCAAAGCCTCTCAAATCAGGATAGGATGGATGAGCGCCAACACCAACACCATTTTTTTCTGCAATCCGCACGGTTTTATGCATCCACATTGGGTCACCTGCATGAAAACCACAGGCAATATTAGCTGAACTCACGTACTTAACAATATCTTCATCAAGTCCAAGCTTGTATTGGCCAAAGCTTTCTCCGATATCACTATTGAAATCAATTTTAGTTTTTGCCATAAAGTTTAATTTGAGCTCCTGTTAGTTAACAGATTATAGTGCTGATCATCAGCCTATACCAGATTTATACAGATCTAAAACTGACATAATATGGCGGCTAATAACTGGATACTGTTTATATTACTGGTGTAAAATCGACTTTACTTCATTAAAATGATGAAATTTCACTTTGATTTATCAGATCTTGTTACCGGAATACTGATAATTTGAAATTTGGGAGTATTGGCGCTATTTCAGAAACACTTATCAACCAATCACTAATCATTACCGCGATAGGGGCGGGCACCACTGTATGTCTTTTAATTACATTAATGATTTCATCGTTCTTAATGGGCTGGATATCGAAAAAATTAATAAGTCGTAATAGCAAGATTGCCCAGGATAACCACTTAGATACAAGTGATAAAAATCGAGCCTTGGCTGCTGTAATAGCGGCATATATTTTAAAATATTCAAACGATTCTTATGACGTTAATAAGGTTTAACTCTATGACAAGGAGACCTTTAAGTTGAGTGAATTAGTAACCTTCTTAAACTCTACAGGCTTATTCAATATAGATTGGCGTGACGCGATCATGATGGCAGTTGGACTAATCCTAGTTTTTCTGGCAATAACTAAACAGTGGGAGCCATATGAGTTACTACCGATCGGTCTAGGAATATTAATAGTTAATTTACCGTTAACAGGTGTTGCAATTTCACCATCAGAATCTGGAGGCACTCAAGGGGCTGGGATTTTTGGTGTAATATTTCATTATGGATTATCTTTTTGGAATATTCTTCCTCCAGTAATATTTCTTGGTATAGGCGCATTAACTGATTTTGGCCCATTGATTTCAAACCCTAAGACATTACTTTTAGGAGCGGCTGCACAGGTTGGAATATTTGTCGCTTTCTGGGGAGCTTTAGGATTGAATTTTTTTAAAGAAGATATTTTTTCACTTGGAGAAGCGGCTTCGATCGGAATTATTGGAGGAGCTGATGGCCCTACAACTATCTTTCTATCAGCAAACTTAGCTCCAGATATATTAGGCATTACAGCAGTTATAGCATATACATACATGGCTGCAGTGCCCTTTATACAGCCACCAATAATGAAACTTCTAACAACAAAGAAAGAGAGATCTATCGTGATGAAGCCTGGTAGAGAAGTATCGAAAACTGAAAAAATGATATTTCCGATCATCGCTTTAATAATAATATTATTAGTTGTTCCAAAAGCAGCACCTTTGATATCAATGTTAGTTGTAGGTAATCTGTTTAAAGAAAGTGGAGTTGTTCCTAGGCTAACTAGTGCTGCTTCAAATGAGTTGTTAAATATAGCTACAATATTACTAATGCTAACTGTTGGGACTCAGCTGCAAGCTGATTTAGTGTTTAGACTAGAAACAGTTCTTATATTAGTATTGGGATTAGTTGCATTTGCGGCAGGGACTACTGGCGGTATATTATTTGCCAAGTTCATGAACTTATTTTTAAAGGATAAAATTAACCCACTTATAGGGTCTGCTGGAGTATCAGCAGTTCCTATGGCTGCACGAATTTCCCATCATATGGGACAGCAAGAGAATCCTAATAACTTTTTGCTACACCATGCTTTAGGTCCAAATGTTGCGGGTGTGATAGGTTCTGCGGTTGTTGCGGGCGTTTTCCTTAGTTTAATTGGGTAGATATTAATAAATGACACGTAAAATAAAAATAAAAATAGACGGCCGATCTTATTTAGTTGAAGTCAAAGATATAAATGCAAACCCTATCGAAATGACTGTAGATGGAGAAGAAGTATCGGTTAATCTAGAAGATGGAGATGCGGCTGTAATTGCCAAATCGGCAGTTGAATCTAAAAGAAATAAATCTAATGAAGTCCTTAAAGAAGAAACAAGTATTTCCTCACCTGGTAAAACCCTTGGCACTCCTGGACCGATAAAAAACTTTACTGCGCCAATGCCAGGAACGATCATATCTATCGCAGTAAAGGTAGGGGATCAAGTCGTGCCTGGAGATGACATATGTATTTTAGAGGCCATGAAGATGCAACAAACCCTAAGGGCGGAATGGACAGGTATTGTTAACGAAATACATGTCGCCAATGGGGATCAAATTCAGGGTGGAGATAAAATATTATCTTTGGCTTAAAGTTATTTATTATCGGGTTGCAGGCGGTATTTCAGGTAACATGGCTACTGACTCGTAAATTAATTTTCTGACAGGATAATTTATTTCAATATTTTGTCTGGTAAATTCCGCATGAATCCCTTTAATGATTTCACTTGTTAGCTTAAATGAGGCTCCGCGATCTTTGGCGCGAGCGAACACATAAAAATCAACATTGGAATCCCCAAAACTTTTAAAGTTTACAATTGGGTCAAAGTTAGCTGCGTATGAGCTGGATGATACAACATTTCTTGCCGTTTCTTGGGCTATAGTTTCTACTTTTGACAAATCGCTATCATAACTTACTCCACATCCAACGATTACACTCATCGCATCATTTGGGGATTGATAATTTGTTACTATAGTGTCAGCTAATACAGAGTTAGGAATTATTACAAGATTATTATAGATAGTCCTGATTTTGGTGCTTCGCCAACCTACATCAATAACGTTTCCTGCAGGACCGCCATTCAATTCTATAAAATCTCCAATATTTATTGCACCGTCAGCTGTCACATACGTGCCAGCAAAAAAGTTGCCTAGTGTTGGCTGCAAAGCAAGGGCAACAGCTAAACCAGTAATACCTAAGCCACCCAAAAGAGGGCTAATAGACACGCCTATAGTGTCTAATATAATGAGAAGTCCGACTGAATACAGAATTATTAGGGCGACTCGTCGTACTTGAGGTAGTAGCTTGTCGTCTAGTGGAGTTGCGGTTTTTGGAGCAACAACCTTCAAATACCAGTTTATAAAGAATTTAGTTCCGCTTGCTGCAGCTTGTACCAGCGATATCACCACTCCAATAGTCCAGGCTTTAGTTACTGCTTGCCTCCATTCAATACCTTCGATGGGTAATGAAAGTATTGAAAGGTACAAACCTAGTATTATGGAAAAAAGAAGAGCCGGCCCTCGAGCAGATTTAAGTAGCTGGGGAACTATGTGGTCTGGAGATTTTTTCTCAATATGACTTGCTGTGGTTTTAATGACTATTCTTAGTACAATCGCGCCAATCAAAAACGCAACAAATATTGCTACCGCGATTAATGATTCCCATGCAATCAACTCGGCAAAAATTTCTCGAAATTCCACTTATTCACCTATATTAATCTGCGTTTATATTGCAGTACATTCAGTATTACTCTATAACAAAGACTAAGCAAGCAGATTTGAGGTTTGTTTTAAATTTAGAAGCTTGTAAAAGCTAAGCAAGTTAATTTCATCGGAAACATGTTATTGATGGAACAATATTTGCGTTAAGAGTAAAACCAGAGCATCGGAATCGATTATTAGATGAAATAGATCAAGCTGCTCCTAAAGGCATGATTGCTTGGTTTTTAATGAAATCAGATAATAAGAATGAAGACTTAATCGGGGTTGATATATTTGAAAGTAAACAAACTCATTTAGCCAAGGCAAATAGCCTTGAACAAAATGAGTCATTTACGAAAATAATGAAACATTTAGAATCTGAGCCAAAGTGGACTGATGTGGAATGCATTATTGGTACTGTGGCTTAATTGAACATTAGGAGTATGGATTAATGGATATGGTTCAACTTGGTAATACAGACCTTAAAGTTAGTAGGTTGGGAGTGGGATTAGTAGAGATTGGACTTCAATTGACTGAGAATAATAAGGATCAAGCTTATGACTTATTAAATACAGCATTGGAGGGTGGTATCAATTTTTTTGACACCGCCGAATGTTACGGAATTAGTGAAGATCTGATCGGGGAAGCTTTATCTGATAAGCGAGATAAATTCATTTTAGCGACTAAAGCTGGGCACCCGTCCTACGGAACAGAAGGGGTTAGGTGGCAGGTTGATACTATAAAGAAAAGTATTGATCGAAGCTTAAAACGCCTTAAGACCGACTATGTTGATATATTACAAATGCACGCTTATGATATTTTTGGCGAGCCACCGGATGAGGTAGTCCAGGTTTTCCTTGATGCGAAACGCGATGGCAAAACTCGATATATTGGGTATAGCCAAGAAAATGAAGAAGCAGTATGGGCGATAAAAAGTGGTCTTTTCGATACGATTCAGACGGCATTTAACATGATGGATCAGAGAGCTTTATTTGAAATATTGGATGAAGCATCTAAAGCTGGTATGGGCGTAATAGCGAAAAGACCTATTGGAAACGGCATGTGGGGTAGAGCATTTAAAAAATCTGACCATTACGAGGATACAGTTGCCAAAAGCTTGAGAGTTAGAGCGGAAAAAATACAAAGTTTAGGCCCTATAAAGACTGAACCTGAGAATCACATCTTGGCAGCCCTTGGATTTGTACTTCATCATCCTCAGATACATACAGCGATTGTAGGAAGTCGAAATCCGAAACATGTGAAATCAAATATTGATATGGTTAATGAACAGTTACCTATTGCTTCTGAGTATGTGGAAGAATTACATAAACGTTATGAGATTGTGGGTAGTCACTGGCGCAGTATAGATTGAATCTCAGTGCAAATAATTTTAAGGGAATAATTAAATGGATAAAAGTTCAAAATATAAGGTAGTTGGCAAAAGACCAATCAGGCATGATGGTGTTGATAAAGTAACAGGTCGGGCAAAATTTGGTGCTGATATTAACTTGCCTGGTATGCTTTACGGCTCTGTGCTTAGGAGCCCATATGCGCATGCTGTAATTAAGTCTATTGATATTAGCGCTTTAAGTTCGAATTCAGACGTATTTGCCGTAATGACGGCTGAAGATTTAGTTGCAGGACCTACAGTTGAGACTTTGTTTCCAGCTCAGAATTACTCTGAAAATGTGATGGCACGAGAAAAAGTGCTTTATAAAGGGCATCCTGTTGCTGCAGTCGCAGCAAATACTATCTCTGCGGCTCAAGAAGCACTAAATCTAATCAAAGTTGATTATGAACAACTACATGGAGTTTTCGATGTTGAGAATGCGATCTTAAATTCAGCACCTGTATTGCATGAAAATGTACAACCATATTCACTTGGTTCGAGTGATTACACTCAGCCAAACGTGCTAGGTCACGAACTTTATGAATTAGGCGATATTAATGAAGGGTTTGAGCAAGCGAAGAATATTTTTGAAGAAGAATACAAAACCAGTACTGTGCATCAAGGTTATATTGAACCGCAAAATGGAACTGCGTCTTGGTCAGAAGATGGTAAATTAACGGTATGGTGCTCCAGTCAAGGCCATTTTGGGATTCGTGATCAGTTAGGCAGGATACTTGGCATACCAATCTCTGATATAAATGTTATACCGATGGAGATCGGAGGGGGTTTTGGAGGTAAACTTCCAGCTTATCTTGAACCACTCGCAGCGGTTTTATCTAAGAAAACTGGCAGGCCTGTGAAGCTAACTATGTCAAGATCAGAAGTTTTTGAATCTACAGGTCCGACTTCTGGAAGTTTGATACGCATTAAATTGGGCTTTGATTCTAATTACCGAATAACTGCAGCTTATGCTTACCTGGCATTTGAGGCTGGAGCTTTTCCTCCATCGCCCATAACTGCAGCAGCTGCGGCAATTTTTGCTCCTTACAGGATAGACAATGTAAAAATAGATTGCTTAGACATTGCTGTTAATAAACCAAAAGTTGCTCCGTATAGGGCTCCTGGAGCACCAATTGCGGCTTTTGCAGCGGAGTCATTAATGGATGAAGCTGCAACACTCATGGGTATTGATCCAATAGAGCTAAGATTGATTAATGCTGCAAAAGAAGGTGATAGAAGGGCAGACGGAGTTATTAATGGAAGCATAGGTGTTATTGACACATTGCAACAAATTAAATCTCACCCTCATTATCTATCTAAGAAAAATGGGATTTATGTGGGTAGAGGAGTGAGTCTCGGATTTTGTAGAAATAATTCAGGCCCTGCATGTCTGGTAGCTAGTGTGATTTCTGACGGAACGGTCTCCCTTATAGAAGGGTCCGTAGATGTCGGGGGTAGCAGGACTGCAATTGCACAAATAGTAGCGGAGGTGCTTGGTTTAAATGCCGAAGATGTAATCCCACAAGTGGGAGATACAGAATCTATCGGGTTTACCTCTGTTACTGGAGGTAGTGGGGTTGTTTACAAAACTGGATGGGCTGCTCATGAAGCTGCAATAGACATAAAAAATCAAATTATTAAAAGAGCAGCTATTATTTGGGACAAAGATATATCTGAAATAGAGTATTCAGATGGGTCTGTTAAGCATATATCAGATTCGGAACTTAAAATGAGTTTTAAAGAAATAGCTTCCCAAATAAATGAAACAGGGGAGCCTATAATAGGTAAGGCGAATGTCAATCCTGGAGGTAGCACTGGTTCATATTCTGCCTTGATAGCAGACGTTCAAGTTGACCCTGAAACTGGAAAAGTTGATTTACTTAAACTTACAGCATTTCAAGATGTTGGATACGCAATTCACCCTAGTTATGTTGAGGGACAAATCCAAGGTGGGATTGCTCAAGGTATTGGATGGGCACTCAATGAAGAATACTTTTATGATGATAACGGAATCATGAAGAATAGCTCCCTACTTGATTATAGGATGCCTATTAGTTTAGATTTACCAGAAATTGATGCGGTACTGGTTGAAACTCCTAACCCAAATCATCCATATGGCGTTAAGGGAGTAGGAGAAGCAAGTATTTCAGCCCCCTTGGCAGCAATAGCGAATGCAATAAATGATGCTGTTGGTATTAGGTTAAGAAGTTTGCCAATGAAACCTCAGAAATTACAAGCACGCTTATGATTGAACTTTCTGTAATAAGTTTTTGTATATCGTATCAGTAAAAACAATCCATAAAACTTTTATTTAAAAGCCAACGTAGCTCAGGCGGCAGAGCAGCTGTTTCGTAAACAGCAGGTCGGCGGTTCGAGTCCGCCCGTTGGCTCCATTGATCAGCTGTTTTGAAAACTATTTACTGTTTATCAAAACTGAAGATGACTGTGCTTGACTTTGTTTAAGGGCTTGAACTAGTTTGTGGATACGGATGTAAACTTCTGCACCAGACAGTGTCATTGAGTTTCCGCGAATTGTATCAAGAAAAACATTCACACTCTCCCTCATGCCTACAAATCCTAATATGGGTTCTGTACATTTGGAGTTTGATGAACCAGAATCAGACCCAATATTCCAGCTGTAATTCCCAGTAATTAAATCGGCAGATATGAATCCATTCGTTCCATGGATCGATAAATTTAAGGATAATTCAGTGTTTGAATGTAAATTAAAGTTCCAGATCCCTTTACAATCACCCGAGTAACCAAGTTTAATCTGCCCCAATTGATTTTCTGCTCCAATGGCATGAATATTGACTGGTGTTCTTCTATACATAAAATCAATTGGGTCAAGATACCAAGGGCTCAGTCCTGCAATCATATCTGACAGTCCAATTTTATTTAGATTCCATTCGTTGGCCCAATTATTTTCAAGGTTAATAGTAACTTTATGTATAGCCCCAAAGTCTGCGTTTAATGTTATATTTCTTATCGACTTGATTATTGGTAAGTATCTAATTTCTGTATCAACATGGAACACTTTCCCGCTTTTATTGACTTGTTTAAATATATTTTTTGTAGTGGTTGAATCATCTAATGGAGGTTCTACAAAGGTGTGTTTACCAGTCTTAATCGCATATAAAGTGGCTGAGGCACTTAAGGCAGGTGGTGTACCAACCATCACTGCGTCTATATTTGGATCTGCTAAAAGTTTTTTGTAATCGGTATAACTTTTGAATGATTCACCAAGCATGCTCCTGGCTGTAGAATGAGTTTTGTTACTCCGCGCTGCTACGGCTACAAGCTCTACATTTTTATCCTCTTTAAGGGCTGGAACGTATGCTTTCTGTGTCCAGGCGCCGAACCCTATAAATCCAACACGAATTGTATCCATTTATAGAGTCCTTATTCTATTTACTTGACTTGACTAGATACGTAGACATTACGGTTTAAAGACTACGACTGAAGCAATTGGATTACCATCTGAGTCATATTCTAAATCTGTGATACCTATCCATAACCTTCCCAATTTCTTAGCAGCTGGCTGCCCATCTGCCTGTAAAGTCACATCTGTTGTGCCTTGATCAAAGAACCCCATTCTAATGAAAATTGTAACGACAGCTGTGCCACCGCTTTCCCTGTCATCAGATACAACTGATTCAAATATCCCTGCCATTCCTGAGTCAGGATTAGGGCTGATTACAGTTTCTCCTATAGCTAATTTAACTGGATTACCTAGAGGTGTAATTGTAGTTCCAGACGGGTCTGATTCAATAGCCGCAGGGAAGTCTAACTCCATGCCTTCTGAATCGGTCGATTTGCGATCTGGCGGAGGAGTAGCGGTAGGTAGAGGAGTCGGAGTAGCATTAAGTGCAATTTCCTGAACCCCAGATCTTGCTGACTCTGCGTTAGCATCTAACTCAGCTTGAGTGCGATTAGAAAGAGTTATATTAACTACTTCTGTTTCAGCTAGAACAGTTTCGAGCCCTTGTCCTCCGATTATCATGATGGAGTTATCATCTCTTTTAAAAGCATGCATTCGATATCTGCTTAATGCCATTTGACCTACTTCAGTCCAGCTATTTGAGATTGGGTCGTACAATTCAATTGACTGCAAGTTACCTGTGCCGCCTGCAGCTAACACTGATCCGTCTGAATTTGCTATTGCAATATGTTCAGCTCTTGGGCTTGTAGTTTCTGAAACTGATCCCCAGGTATTTGTTACTGGATCGTATATTTCAGAGGTTTTCCTTTTGCCTCTGCCGCCTACAACTAAGACACGTCCATCGGCCATTAGTGTTGCGGTATGCTGAGATCTTGAGACACTCATTTCTCCTGCATATTGCCATTTTTCAGTAGCTGGATCGAATATTTCAGCACTCTTTTTAAATGGGCCATCTGGGTTGCCGCCGCCGGTTACCAAGATACGCCCATCATTTAACACTGTTGTTGTGTGCCAGATTCGGTTTTCACCCATAGGATCGATTAATGTCCAGGTATCTGCGGAAGAATCATAGATTTCTGCTGTAGGTGTGTGTTGTCCAGTATCGTCAGAGCCACCTATAGCGATTACTCGTCCATCTGGGAGGCGAATTAAGCCAAACTTTTCTCTGGCTTGGTTCATTTCAGCCACGATAGTCCATTCACCTGTGCCTGGATCCCATATCTCTGTTAGGGAGGTAGCGTTTCTCTGGTGCGCAGCACCGCCTGTAACTAATACCTTGCCATCTTCTAATTCAACCGCACTTGGTACTGATCTCCAATAATCCATTGTGCCTGATAATGTCCATTTATCTGCAACAGGGTCGTAGAGGTCTGATGTGGCTATATACTCCATATACCCACTAGATGCTACCTTAGCAACTCCTCGGCCACCAATTGAAAGTAGCCTTCCATCGGAAAGCACCACGAAAGCGAAATCTTGTCGCTGTTCGATCATTTTACTACCCAAAGTTGGCTCGCTAACTTCGGTTGAAACACTTCCTTGACCGCTTGCTTCAGATCCAGAGGATTCTGTATCCGTTGCTACTGCGCTTTCTGTTGATTCGTTTGCCCCACAAGCAAATACAATAACGAATAAAACTAATGTAGTAGTGACAATTAAAATGGACTTGAAATTTAACATGTAAGTTCTCCGTTATCTCTGGCGTTGTGATTTTAATAAAATTGTTTAGTTAAAACATATATGGATGTAAGTTTACAACAATATTATTTTCCTGCATCTTTAGCATATACTAGTTTGCCATCAACATATGTCTGCTCTACAGTGATGTCTTTTATATGATCGACATGGGATTTGGTCGGGTCATGGCTTAAAACAACCATGTCAGCTCGTTTACCTACTTCAAAAGACCCTACTTCATCATCCCTGAATATAGCGTAGGATGAGCCATTGGTGTAGTGACTTATGGCCTCTTCTGCACTTATCGCCTGTCCTGGTTCGATTTGCCTTCCGCTAATGTGTCTTCGACTAGCTGCAGCGGCAATTCCATCGATTGGCGCTACCGATGCACATGGGAAATCTGAGCCTGCAGCAATAGTCGCTCCAGCGCTTACCATATCTGCCATCGGCTGTGCAGGAGCATTAATTCCATAATCCTTTACTCCTTTTTCAAACACATCCCCTATGTTGTATAAGAAAGCTGATTGGTGACTAATAACGATCGGCAAATCGGCAGCCCTTTGTATCTGCTCTTGTGTTGGAAACATAAAGTGGTCAAGCCTCAGCCGTAGTTTGTCGGCATTAGGCACTTCTTTAATTGCTCGCTCAAAAGAATCTAAGGACTGTTCGATTGAACGATTTCCGATACAATGGATAGCTACTTGCAGCCCATTGCTCGTAGCGTCCAGCACTAATTTATCTAGCTCGTCTTGTTCGTAATATATTTCACCTTCTGGTGAGACGCTGCCGTCATGATGGCATTTAAAAAATCCAAATTCTGGAAATACAGGGTCCATAAAAATTTTCATTGACCCGCCTCGTAAGCGATCAGAAACATTGTCATTATCATACTCACCGGCTGCGACTTTGTCTGGAATCCCAAAGAAAGTTTCTCCACCACGCAATTGTCGTACGCAGATAGGGAGTTTCCCTTGACTATCAGCTAACCTGTATAATTCTGCGCTTTCTGGCATTGTTTGAGCATCACCGATACTTGTAACTCCATGAGACAGATGCATTAGCGCATTTTGCCTAACTAAATCACCTACTATTTCTTCGCCATGAAAATCAATTAACGATCTCATTGTTATTCTATGTATTGAGTCCATTGCCCTTTCATGCAGAAATCCAGTTGGCTCCCCTTTTCTGTTTTTGACTATGGTGCCTTTGTAAGGGTCAGGAGAATCTTTTGTGATGCCAGCTATAGCCATTGCAGCGGTATTAGCATATAGGGCATGATAAGAAGCATCCATTATGCAGACAGGGTTGTTGGGTGCAGCCTCATCCAATTCCCAGCAGGTAAGTGGTTCCGCTTCTTTCAAAACTCGGGTGTCATATGATTGTCCCCAGATCCATTTTCCATTCGGCGTAGCAGATGCAGTTGTACTTATAGCATCTAAAACGGCTCTTTTGTCCTTCAGAGGTGGAGTTCGAGAGTCTACTGATACTGGTTCAAAAACAGTCATTGAAAAGTGATTGTGTGGATCAATAAAACCCGGAGTAACCGTTCTTCCACGTAGGTGGACAAATTTTGTTTTATCATTAGCCATATTAACGATTTCATCATTTTTGCCCACGGCTATAATCTTGCTGTCATTAACTGCCATCGCCTGAGCTCTAGTGCGCTTACCATCCATAGTGAGGATGTTTCCGCCTAGCATTATTAGTTCCATGATTTTTACCTTTTATTTGTCGTATGCGTTAAATTTAATTTAAGCTACCTAATTAGTAACTTAAAGGTGACTGATTAAAACTTATATTTATATTATGCTTTTGTGAATCCATTCTGTTTTGAATTTTTATCACAAGGGTGAATAAAAATAATTGGAGTTTCGAAAATTTTAATCCAGAGATTTATATTGTCAAGGAATGTTTTATATATAGTGTTGGGAATCGTGCTTGGTCTCTGTTTGGCTATGGCAACTTTTTGGCTGGTTTGGGAATTATTACTATCTGAATCGTTTATAAAAATAGATATGGAAAGTCGTGCCCAACAATATGATTTTGAGAAATTTAATCTAGAAAAACGCCCATTTATTGGTAATTCTGAAGCTGTTGTAACTGTAGTGGAATTAACTGACTATGAATGCCCATTTTGCAAACGCCATAATGAGACCGTTCTCCCGAAATTAATATCTGAATATGGTGATCGGATTCGATATGTCGCTGTAAATTTCCCTTTGGCAAATATTCACCCATCAGCTTTTACTGTATCGGTGGCGGCTGAATGTGCACACCAGCAAGGAAGGTTTTGGGAGTATAGACGAGAGTTATTTGCTAGTGAAAATGGGTTAATGCTAGATTCCTTAAAATTGATTGCAGAAAAAATTAGTTTAAATATCAACCAATTTGAAGTCTGTATTAAATCCAGTAATACTCAAAATAGAGTAGAGCAAGATATATTCGTTGCTGAAAGTTTAGGAGCAACTGGAACTCCAACATTTTTTATTAATGATAAAGTTCTCGTAGGAGCTCGTTCATTCGAATTATTTAAGATTTTCATCGATGAAGAATTAGAAAAGTATGAGAATTAAAACTAACATTGATAAACATTTGGATTACGGTGATAAACTGACACCCGAGCCCTTTTAATTCATATAAATAATAATTAGATAAGTGAAATGAGTTGAAGAAAAAAGATATAGTTCGAATTGCCAAAAACTCAGGTGTTAATCTGATTTATTTTATATATTGTGATAATGCGAATCTTATTAGAGGGAAGGCAACGCATGTAGATTACCTTGACCGTAGAATTGATTCTGGAATAGGCCTCACAGTAGGTCAGCAAGCGGCATACGATATGGATTTGGTTGCTGATATAGATGGCATGGGTACAGCGGGAGAGGCTAGAATTTTACCTGACATTAGTACCGTAGAGAATTTTGTGCCCCTGCCTTGGTCTCCGAAACGAGCCATGTTAATTGGAGATTTGGTGAACTTAGACATGACTCCATGGGTATGTCCAAGAACATTTTTAAAAACTCAGATCTCTAAAGCATCAGACCTTGGGCTAGAGATAATGACTGGAATGGAACCTGAATGGTATGTGGCAAAATATGACCCTGAATCAGACTACTATAAGCCAATAGAAAACAGTCAGTCGTTTCATAGCACTGGTTTTACACCTTATATTGAATTCATAGACGACTTAGTAGAAACATTAGCTATTTTTGACATGAAAGTTGAAAGTTATTACCCTGAATCTGGACCGGGCCATGTAGAAGTAACATTACGCCCAGAGAATGCACTAAAAGCTGCTGATAATCACATTTTTTATAGAGAAGCAGTGAGAAATATAGGTTTCAAACATGGTTTGTCACCAACTTTTATGCCGAAACCGTTTGTAGATCAGCCAGGAGCAGGTGGGCATATACATATAAGTGCCTGGGACAAACAACAAAAAAATAACCTTTTTTACACACCAGGAGACGATTATGCTTTGTCACAGTTAGGACAGCATTTTCTTGCAGGGATATTGGATCACTTACCTGGGCTTATGGCTATACTTGCTCCTAGTTATAACAGTTATCGCAGATTTCATAAAGGGTCTTGGAGTGGAGGCGAGTATCTCAGCTATGGTACCGATAATAGAGAATCAGCAGTAAGGATCCCATCTAGATATCTTGGAAACGAGATGGGTAGTGTGAATATTGAAGTTAAACCTGCTGATAATAGTGCCAATCCTTATCTGGCGATTGGTTCTATAATAGCAGCAGGTCTTGATGGGATTTCTCGAGAGTTAATACCTAATCCTGATCAATTCTTAGATTGTGACCCTGTGTTGTTGTCTGAGTCTGAATTAAAAAATAGAGGTATAGATCGTCTCCCTGCATCATTAGCTGAAGCTAATGATGCATTTGAAAGAGATGAAGTACTAAATGTTGCTATGGGTGAATTTATGGCCACAGCTTATCTGTCCCTTCGTAGAGCTGAAGAGGCACATTTTGCTTCTCGCTCATTGGATTTCGAGTTAAAGCGACACTATAATAAATATTAGACGCTTATAGTTTTTTACTCTGAAACCGCAACCCCGTCTCTTCTAGGATCTGCCCCTCCATGAACTTCACCGCTATCGGAAATAGTTATAGCGTGTACTCCGCCAAATAGATAAGTAACGTCATCCTCTTTTTTCACAGAGTATCCTATTTTAGTTAGTCGAGAAGCCACTTCATTAGAGATTCGGCCTTCCATGACTAAATCATCTCCATGATAATGGAATCTTGGCGCATTTATAGCTGACTGAACATCCATGTTGTGGACAAGGACGTTCATGGCTACTTGGGCTACAGCTGTTATTATTCTGGGCCCAGCTGCAGATCCAATCACTAAAGCAGGCTTATTATTTTTCAGGAATATAGTTGGAGCCATAGCGCTCCTGGGGCGCTTACCTGGTTTAATTGAGTTGAGTTGATTAGGGATAGGGTCGAAATCTCCCATAGTGTTGTTAAGGAATATTCCAGTACCTGGTATAACAACTCCGCTGCCAAAAAATGCCTCTACAGATTCAGTACATGAAACACTATTCCCATATTTATCTACTACTGAGAAATGAGATGTTTGACTACCATCTCCTCCACTGTAATCGTTGTGTGGATTAACTTGAGCCTGCATCGAGTTTATGAATTCGGTGGACATGAGGTTTGCAGAATCAATGTTTTCATAATCTGGGTCTGCGATTAAGTCCCGCGCGATATACACTTGTTTTAAAACCCTAGACATTTTATCTATAGTCTCTACCGTATTGTGGCCTGATCCTGCTAGGTCCATGTCTTGGAATATTGTTAGTAATTGATGTAAAGCAATACCGCCTGAGCTTGGAGGCGCAGAAGTGATATAGTGAAAGCCATTAAACATCCCACTTACTGGGGTTCGCATTTTAGCCTTGTACAAACTGAAGTCTTTTGCCCTCATAGGCCCGTTATTAGCTATCATATGCCGTTCAGCTTGTTCAGCAACAAAGCCTTCATAAAATGACCCAATACCATTCTTGGAGACCCGCTCGATAGTTTGCGCCATTTCTACATTCTTCATAAGTTCACCGCTTTTATAAGTAGATCCGTCACTTTTTAACCAAATGCTAGCGGCTTCTTTGCTACGATTGAGCTTTGTCAAAGCTAAATCGCTATCTGTGCTCATTACCCATTCCAAAAATGGAGTAATCTCAAATCCATTTTTCCCTAATTCAATTGCACTTTTGGATACTTGATTTAGTTGCATCGTTCCAAATTGCTCTAGTGCCAACGACATTCCAGCAAACGTTCCGGGAATAGCTGCAGCTTTTTCTCCTAGGTGGTTTTGTTCATTGATCACATTGTTTTCGTTATCTAAATCAAACATGTTTGATTTAGCCAACTGAGGGGCATTTTCTCTGTAGTCAATCATTACGCTTTTATTTTGGTCAGCCATATGAATCATCATGAAACCACCACCGCCTATTCCAGAGAACGGTGTGGCCGCAACACTTAACGCGAGAGAAGTTGCAACAGC
Source organism: Chloroflexota bacterium (assembly GCA_003228095.2). Lineage (GTDB taxonomy): Bacteria > Chloroflexota > Dehalococcoidia > Lucifugimonadales > UBA2962 > UBA2962. The sequence continues at coordinate 21,290 of QGNM01000027.1, forward strand.
TGCATCTACTGCATTTCCGCCTTCTCTTAAGATTGCTGCTCCTGCTTCTGATGCATAGTTGCTTCCAGATGAAACCATTCCCTTATTGCCCTGGGCATCTCTAATTTTGATTTTAGTGTGATCGTATTTTTTCATTAAAACTTAAATAACCTTTTAGAATTATTGTAGAAGATGTCTTCCCCAATGGATTGCGCTTTTATTTCATCATATATTCCTTCATCTACCAGATTGCCTAGTGCGTATCCAACAGCGCTTTTTGCAGTTACACAATCATGCCACAATGTTTCTGGTCCGCCTTCTCCTCCATCTGAACTATAGATAACTTTAGAATTTGGTACTGATCTTAGGACGTCTGTAAATCTTTCTGGAGACACAGCTTTTTCTAGAAATGCTGGACCTGTCCCAGCAGACAGGTCAAAATACACATTTGGTAGTACATTAGCCATATATGTAGCTTCTTCAGTGTATGGGAACCCCCCGTGAATAAGCATTACCTTGCATTCCATCAATTCATCATTGGTTAGTAATTCCCATAGCATCAAAGGCCGGCATTCCATAGCTACTATATCACTGTCGCCCAAGCCGGTATGTATCATGAAAGTAGCATCTAATTTAATACAATTCAACAAGGATCTTCTGATTAAGAAGTCGCGCAAAGCTTTGGCTTTATACCCATACCAAGTGGGTTCGCTTTTACGATTGTCAAAAGATGCTGCCGCATCTGATTCTGAAACCTTTTCAATGTTCAGTCCAGTGCGGTATGCAATTATCGATTTAAAGGCGATACACCCGTGATTCTTTACTGCATCATTCATGGCTGCATCATAGTCGGAAATAAGGTTTTCAAACGAAGTGGAAGTGTTTAATAAATCTTTTACTAAAGTTGTTAATCTGAAAGTTTTCTTTATAAACCCAGGGAAAGTTTTGCCAAAATTGTCTGCTTCTTCTAACGAATATAGAGCCGTGTCTACACCCATTCCCTTTAATGATATGTCTTCAATTAAACCTTTGACATACTTGGGGAAATCGCTTTTCCGTCTGAGTTCTCTTTCCTTTATCACTTCGGATATATCTGATTCACATCCTAGGTACTTTGCAAGGTCATGAACTCTTTTGTTCAAAGCTCCAGTCGACAGAGCAAGCTCAGAGACACGAGCATCTCTATCTGTTTTACTCATATAACTAGGCGATGGTCCTATCATGGCATATTGACTAGTCATAATATCTTCAGTGAGGATGTCGTCGTTGTAAGCGAAGCAGTGTGCATCAAATACAGGTGTGTCTTTTAGATTTATATATGTTTTCATTAGATGTCTCCAAAAAATTTGTATTTGTTACGTTAATATCCATAACAGTTAATTTCAATATGTAAAACAAACTTTAAGTTGACACAATTAATAAGCTAACTAAAATGACGAGGAATAAAGTTTTAAAAGTGACTTTATAGAGTAAAAACTTTTAATAGGAGGAACACTATGAGAGTAACGATGAACCATACCGGATTTGTTGTGGAAGACTTAGAACGTTCTCGGAAGTTTTATATCGATGGTCTTGGATTGGAAGAACTGAAGTTGTTTGACGTTCAAAGTGAAGAATTAGGACATATAGTTGGTTATAAAAATGCACGTATATATGCTTCTTATTTAGTAGCAAGCGATGGTCATGCTTTAGAGATAATAGAGTATAAGGACCCAATAACGAAAGTCTCAGATGAGAGTATCCAATATGAACGAGCAAGAACTGGAGGCGCTCATTTGGCTTTTTTTGTGGAAGACTGTCATGTAATGTGGGAGAGGCTATGTGCAATGGGAGGGAAACCTTTAAATCCGCCGATAGAGGTTTTGCCAGGTATGTGGGAGTGTTATATGCAGGATCCTGATGGCAACTGGATTGAAATTACATCTGATGAAAAACACAATAAACAGCAGTTTATTGTTAGACAAAATGTAACAATGCCGTAGAATCTAGAAATATTATTTTAATTGTGAATTGGATTAGGAGGATTAATTATGGCCAGATCTATGTATCATACTGGGTTTGTTGTAGAAGATATGGACCGTGCAGTGAAATTCTATACTGAGGGGATAGGTTTAGAGATTGACGCTGAGATGGACTTGTCTGGCTATGGTTTAGAGCAGGTAGTTGGTTATGATAATGCTCAGATACGAGCTGTGATGCTTAAAACCCATGATGGCCAAATATTAGAGCTTTTGCAGTATATTGAACCAAAAGGTCAACACAGGCAGGAGTCACAGCAACATCCTCGTAATCTGATAGGAGCTGCCCATTTGGGGTTTATGGTTGATGATGCTGAAGAGTCATTTAAAAAATGCATGGAACTAGGCGGTCAAAAATTAAATCCAGTAGTAGAAGTCCTAGAAGGACTCAAAGCGGCTTACCTTCAAGATCCTGATGGTAATTGGATTGAACTAGTTGAGGATGGCGTGCATAAGGCAAATCCGTTTACCATAATCCAGAATAGGACCCGACCGTAATACAAAGCAAATCTTTATGTAAAGGTTAATATTCTTTTTGGGTTTTCTATTAATATGTTGTCAATATTTTCGTTTGAAAACCCTCGTTTTCGCATTCTTGGAACTATACTTTCAAGTATGTGCGCGTATCCTTTCCCGCCATAAGAAGTTAAACCTGATTTAAAACAAACATCTTGGGCGATTACTATTTTGTCTTCATAGCCCCATTCAATTAATTTTTCTATCCTCTGCATGCGCTGCACATCTGTTGGGATAAATATTGGTTGATCTGCCACAGCACCCCAAACTGTATCTTCGTTACCGAAGGTGTCATATTCGAGGTATGCACCTGTTTCTGCCACTTCTTTAATAAGGTCCATATTTTTGAAAGTATCTAAGTGCCCCATTATGATACGACTAGGGTCTGCGCCTGCTTCTATTAGATCGTTTAAATGGTGCATAAGGGAATCTGGATGAAAGCCTGGGTGAATTAGTATAGCTGCACCTGTTTCAACCGATGCATGAGCGGAAGCTCTAAGTATTTTTCGTGAA
>QGNM01000028.1 GCA_003228095.2 Chloroflexota bacterium
AGCTACCAGAGCGTTGATTTCAAATTCTGAAGATATGTCATCAAATTCATAAACCTTACCTTGAACAACAGTTGGTTCTGGTATGGGTGTAGCTGTAACTATAACTTGATATTCTTTAATTACCTCTACAATCTTCTCCACCTCTACAATCTTCTCCACCACTACAATCTTCTCCACCTCTACAATCTTCTCCACCTCTACAATCTTCTCCACCTCTACTGCTACTTCCCTAACAACCTCTTTCTCTACTTCCTGAATAATTATCTGTGGTGTAGGCGTGGGGATACTAGCTATCCTTGCTTCAACGGTAGCATCAACATCTTCTGTGCTAACTCCACAACCTACTACTAGGAGGATTAATCCTGCAGAAAAGAGAATGAGTGTATTTCTAGCTATAGATAACATATGTCATAGTATAGTTTATTTTTCAATAAATAGAGTAAATTTTTGAGAATCTGAGCCATCTATTCCCTGTGCTGTATCCATTGTTCAAATTGAGAGCTAGTCTTTCTTCAGCAAATGGGGATTGTTGGTGCAACTGGCATGCAATGCCAGGTGCTACCGCACCTGTCTAAAAAAAATAAAACGTTAATTATTCAATAGTTTGAGGAACTAACCAAGGAATAAACGGTTTCCAGTCAGATAAAATTGTCCTTCTCTCAACTAGATAAAACGGGTTTGGCCTAGGAGGAGATGGAGGTTTTATAAGTTTCATTCCAGCCTCGACAGGATTCCTGCCTGCTTTTTTATTGTTACAGCTATTGCATGCGGAAACCAAATTATCCCATTCATGCTGCCCTCCCTTAGATCTTGGTATGACATGATCTAAGGTTAAGGTTTTTGAGTGAACCCCACAATATTGGCATTTGTGTTTGTCCCTAACAAAGACTCCAATTCGAGAAAGCCTTCTAACATTAAGAGGGATTTTAACCATTCTGTATAATCTTATTATCGAGGGTATATCGAATGTCTTGGAGACTGTATTAATCTGACCTACAGAGTCCTGCATCAACTCTGCTTTGCCAAGATTTAATAATACGAGTGCTCTTCTAGCGTTACAAACATTTAATGGCTGATAGTTTTGATTCAATATTAGGACTGGATTGTTCAGCATGATTCAATCTTTATGTTTAGTTGTTTGTGTCTATATTACTCTATTGTCTCACTCAGCATCTTAACTGAAATATCATAATCATCTGGTACAAATCCCAAAGCGTCTGCAGGTATATTTTCCACCACTGTTACGAAAGTGCGGACAAAATTGGAACCCTGCAAGACATTGTTTAATGCTTCGTTAGCATCGAAAGACTCTATGTTTAAAATCTCTAATGTAGTATCCCCAGTAAGATCTTGCATCTCGAAACTGTATGTAAGCCTCGTTATTCCTAGAATTATTGCTCCAGTGATAAATCCAGCCAAAACAATGCCGATAATTAAACCACCGAGTTTATCGATTAAAGACGAGACGCCAAAACTTGCTAGTGAAATAATCGGCGTAACTATATTGGAAGCTAATTTTGATGATACTATCGCTAATATCATTATTACTATATAAGAAATAACAGATACTGTTCTATCGCTAGATATAGTGGTAGATAAAGCTGCCCCGATATTATCAGAGTAATGGCCAGCTAATTGCCACCCAATGACTATCCCAAGAAAAATAAATACAGCACTGAACAGGCCTGTTTTAAACCCATAGAAAATTACGACTATTGATATCAGAATAAAAACAAAATCTAGCCAATTCATAGTAATTTTTCGCCTTTTTGTACTTACAAACAATACACATCATTAAATGCAAGGGCAATGTATATCTATAATATTTTCAATCAATCCAAGCTTATTCCCTGGTTTATCTTATATTAATTGTTAGGTCAGGTTCTGGTTTGGTTAATGAAGGTGGCAGTAACCGCTCAATTTCCTCGATAGTCCATTCTTTATTGCTATATATATGTCTTGTCGGAATCCTGCTGGAGTATAGAGACATATCCCATCCTTGAGTTTCAATTACTTGCCCAGATATATTGCTGGCATTTTCAGTGCACAAATAAACAATTTTTGCAGCATTATTGTACGGATCTAAAGATTCTTCAGGCATTGTATTGCCAAGAATCTTTGACACCCCTCTCAAATCTTGACTTACACCTTTTGATGAATTAGGTATGCTTGCAACCATTCTTGTATAGCCTCCAGGGTACACAGCATTTACTGTTATGCCATATTTTCTTAGTTCTAATGCACTTGATCTAGCAATACCAACAATAGCTTCTTTTGCTGATGCATAGTTCGCTTGCCCAGATGATCTTAATCCAGAAATAGACGCTAGCAAAACTATACGGCCATATCTTTGGTTAATCATATGCGGCAAGGCATTTTTAATAATATTGAAAGCTCCGTTTAGGTGTACTTCCAGAACTTTATCCCATTCATCCTCAGTCATATTAAAGATCATTCTGTCTCTCAATATGCCCGCAGTATGGCAAATTATATCTATCGTACCAAATTCATTTAAAGCAGATTTAATAATGCGACCGCATGAAGTGAAATTGTCTATAGAATCATAATTTGCTATAGCAACGCCTCCTTGTTGTTTGATTCTTTCGACAACTAAATCAGCTGATTTAGTTGATGTTCCAGTACCATCAAGATTACTGCCGGCATCATTTACTATTACTAAAGCGCCTTGCTTAGCCATTAATTCTGCAACACCGCTGCCGATTCCTCCTCCAGCCCCTGTAACTATTGCAATTCTACCTTGAAGTTTCATGTCTAATTATCACTTAATGCCCTGTCTATAGTTTTAGGAATTATCGATTCTAAGTCCTCTAATTCAAATCCGCCCCATTTGGAAATAGTACTTACAGGTCTTGGTTCTTGGTATATAAATATTGATCCATCTTTGGTCCCAAAGGTTCTTCCGCTTATGAATTGCATTGAATTAAGGCAAAAGCTTGCTGCTAGCACAGCAGCTGATACAAAATCATCCGAGCATATGGCATTACATATAACTCCATACTTAGACATGTCTCGAGCAACAGTTCTAGTCATTCCTATTGTTCCTTCTGAGGTGGCTGAGTAGCCTAGGGCGTTCTCGACACCTAGTCCAGCATCTGATGTCAGGTTTGTAATATTTCCAAACCCTTGTTTTTTCATCACACTGCATGCAAATTTTGTCACAACGAATATAGATTTTAATCCGTGACGTATGGAATCATAAAACTCATCCGCCTCGATATCCTCAAGTGATTTTTTTATGCAAAAATTCGAAGTGTTAATTAAAGAATCTAGTCTTTGATATTTATCGATAGTTTCTTGAACCAGTAGTTCTCCGTTTTTGTAAATTGAAACATCAAAATTTGTAAATGAAACTTGATCATTTATGGAAAGTATTTTTGATTTTAGAGATTGATCTATTTTACCGGGACAGTTTAATACTAAAGAAGCACCTTGTTCAGCACAAAACAAAGCTGCATGTATCCCAGCATCGGTTTCTATATCCGTAATTAATATAACTTTATTTTTAAGTTTTATAGACTTTTCCTGCATATAAATTTAAATGCCTTTTTAGCTTGGTATGGGTCTACCCTCATAGTCAGTGGGAACTATCTCATATCCTAGGTTTTGTAATTTTGAGTCTAATTGGATTTTATCGCCAACTACCAAAATTAAATCTGGTTCTGATTTCAAATATTGTTGCGCTACTCTTTGAACATCTTCTATTTTAACTTTTGAAATCATCTCTGGGTATAAAGAATAGTAATCGTCGTGTAGTCCAAATAGCGCAATATTAGACATTTGATCTATAAGTTGGCCGATAGTTTCAAAGTTAGATGGTAATCCTCTTAAAACATTGTTAATCGCGTCATTAAATTCACTTTCAGTCACAGGTTTTTTGCTACGAATATCTGAGATTTCTTTAAATGTTTCAATTAAAGCCTCTCTGGTAACTTCAGTTTGCACCGATCCTCCAGCAAAAAATGGCGATGCTCCATTGAGCCATTTTATGGACGACATGTACCCATAACTATACCCCTTGTCTTGTCTTAAATTTGAATTCAACCTAGACGAAAACTCACCACCTAAAACCTGATTGAGAATCATTAGTGGCAAATAATCAGGATCTAATCTGGGAACTAAAGTTTGCCCAACCATAATTACAGATTGCGGGGCATTAGCTTTGTTTATTAGATGGATTTTCCCTTTGATATGGTCCTTAACTAATTCTGAGATTTTAGCTTCAGCTTTAACAGGTTGAGGCTTCCATGCTCCGAATAAGTCTTCTGACATTTTTAACATATGATTCATATCGAAGTCTCCGGCCGCCAGTAATATGGATCCTTCTGGTCCGAATAAAGTTTTATGGCAGGAGATCAAGTCATGTCTAGTAATATTGCTTACAGAATCCTCAGTCCCGTATATTGGATGACCTAAGGGGGTTTCTAGTCCATAAATTAGAGCTTTAGCTGCCCGTGCTGCAATAGCATTTGCGTCATCAGGAATACGCGATAAGTCAGTGAGTTTTTGCCGCCTAATGCGTTCCATATCTTTATTGGGAAATATAGGGTCTAATATAATTTCTGAGAATATCTCATATACTTCAATCCATGAATTTTTCAGGCACTCAGCCCAAATAATTGTTCCATTTTCTCTAACATTAGCAGATATACTGGCGCCTTTATGTTCGAGTAATTCAGAGATCTCTTTACTTGTGTATTTTGAAGTTCCTTCTTGAAGCATTGATACCAAGTAATTCAATAATCCTGGCAAGGCCTTAGAATCTGTTTCTGCCCCAAAAGGCATATACAAACCGAAAGCAACCATCGGTAGTTTAGGTCTTTCAATGCCCAATATCTGTAAACCGTTTTTAAGTTCCAATCTATTCGGTATTGGGGCAGTAAAAGAGGCTTCTTTTGATGGGCCAGGCATTTCTGATCGGTTAAAAGAAGATTTAATTTCCTTTCGATTTTGAATAGGCAGCACCCTTAATTCGACTTTTTTGTTGCCCAAGAAAGTTTTTGCTGCTTTTGACACATCTTTTGCTGTTACAGATTGGTATCTATTTACGTAATCGCTTATTAGTCCGGGGTCGTTTCCGATGACATTAAAATAATTTAGTTGATCGGCAATACCTCCAAAGCCTCCTAACTTCTCTAATCCTTTTATATACTGTGTCCTCACTTGATTTATGGCGAATTCCATTTCGGTATTATCAGGACTTATACTTGCAATTAGTTCAATTTCTTCGTTGAGGCACTTTGCTATGTCATCGGTAGATTTGTTTGGGGATGTTGTGATTTGAATGATAAATTCCCCTGATATTTCTTGAGGATAAGACGCTACAGAGACATCTTTTGCCATTTCACTATCATGAACTAATTTTGTGTGGAGCCTGGAACTTTTTCCTTGTCCAAGTAATACTGCCAACACGTCAAGTGCAGGCTCATGTTCGTTGAAGGCAGGCGTTGTGGGCCAAGTATAATATATTCGTTCCAATTGAACATTGTCGTAAGTTACTAAAGATGTGGTGCCGGATAAAGGTGATTCCATACTGCGCATGCGACTAATTGGGTTCCCCGGCGGTAAGTTGCCGAAAGTTTTTTCAACTAAAGCAAGGGTCGTATCAATATCAATATCTCCTGCAATTGACAAGCTTGCGTTTGACGGGACATAAAAGGATCGGAAGAACTCCTTAACGTCTTCCAGGCTAGCGTTGTCTAAGTCTTCTTGGCTACCTATTGTAGGCCAATTATATGGGTGTGGAAGAGGGAATACTTCTGGTTGTAACATTAAATAAGCATTGCCATACGGGCGATTTTCGTAACTTTGTCTACGCTCATTCTTAACCACTTCTCGTTGAATATCGAATCGGTTTTGATCTAAGGCGTCCAATAAAAACCCCATACGATCTGATTCTAACCAAAGAGCTAATTCGAGGTAATTTGATGGAAGATTAACCCAATAATTTGTTCTGTCTGCATTCGTTGATCCATTTATGGAAGCACCGATCTTTTCTAACGGTTCAAAGTAGCTTTTGTTATGGTTTTTGGATCCTTCGAACATGACGTGCTCAAAAAGGTGGGCGAATCCTGTTTTCCCTGGTTGTTCATTTTTGCTTCCAACGTGGTACCAAATATTTACAGCCACAAATGGCACGGAAGAATCCTGATGTAATAAGACTTGTAGCCCATTTTTTAAAATATGTTTTTTGTAATTAATTGAAATCATAGTAGTTTTATTAGATATTAATTTATAACCTTATTAGTAATGTAAATTAAAATTATACCAAGCTGTGACTAACCTTTACCTATTAGTGTCGTTTAATGTATCATAAAAGTGTTATAGCGATAAAATATAGTTATAAGTTAAACCGATGACCGGTTCCCCTCCACTCTTTTAAAATTCGGTCTCCGAGAATTAAGGCGAATTCCTTGTTAATGCGTAATGGTTTCATATACTTACTAATCCTGGTGGCAATTATAGCCATCTTCTTCACGTTTTTTTCTGGATCTATCGGTGGAAATAAAGAAATTAGCATTTCTGAAGTTATCCGAATGGCCGGAAGCGGCGATTTAGAATCTATAGAAGTTGGCGGTGATAAATTGACCGTTCTTTCTAACTCTGGAGAAACTTTTGAGTCTAGAAAAGAACAAGGATCAAGCATTGTTGAGTTGCTTGAAGCTGCTCAAATAGACCCGCTTGTTTCGAGGACAAATATTATCGTAAAAGGATCAAGCGGACTAAGCAATATCTTTGGTTTAATTTTAAACTTTTTCCCTTTGTTAATATTTGGCGTGATTTTGCTGTTTATGATAAAGCAAGCTCAAGGTAGCAGTAATCAAACTTTTAGTTTTGGGAAAAGTAAAGCCAGGATGGGAACAGGAGAATCATCAAACATAACGTTTGATGATGTTGCCGGAGTAGAAGAAGCTAAACAAGAATTACAAGAGGTAGTTGAATTTCTTAAATTTCCGGAACGGTTTTTAGCAATGGGAGCGAAAATACCTAAAGGAGTTTTACTGATAGGTCCTCCGGGAACAGGTAAAACGTTGATGGCAAAAGCAGTCTCTGGAGAGGCTGGAGTCCCATTTTTCTCAATAAGTGGGTCGGAATTTGTTGAAATGTTTGTAGGAATTGGAGCCTCTAGAGTAAGAGATCTGTTTGAACAAGCAAAACGTAACTCTCCATGCATCATTTTTATCGATGAAATTGATGCTGTAGGAAGACATAGAGGTGCTGGACTAGGTGGTGGCCATGATGAGAGGGAACAGACATTGAATCAGATTTTAGTTGAAATGGACGGGTTTGATAGTAGTACTAATGTCATTGTTATTGCAGCAACAAACAGGCCGGATATTTTAGACCCAGCCTTGTTAAGACCGGGTCGTTTTGATCGACGCGTTACTTTAGACAACCCGGATGTAAAAGGGCGTGTCCAAATCCTTGAAGTACATTCGAAAGGAAAGCCATTAGCTGCTGATGTCGAAATGCAAGTCATCGCAAAGCAAACTCCAGGATTTTCTGGGGCAGATTTAGCTAACCTGGCTAATGAAGCAGCCTTATTAGCAGCTCGGTTAAATAAAAAACGAATTGGGTTCGCTGAATTTGCAGAGTCTATAGATAGAGTTATAGGTGGCCCGGCCAGGAAAAGTAGAGTAACAAGTGCTCGTGAAAAAGAAATCACTGCGTATCATGAGTCAGGGCATGCGTTAGTTGGGCATATGCTTCCGAATGCAGACCCAGTTTTTAAAGTAACGATTGTTTCTAGAGGCCAGATGGGAGGATATACAAGATTTTTGCCAGAGGAGGACAGAAACCTTTGGACCACGGCACAATTTAGAGATCGTATTGGAGCTGCCATGGGCGGAAGGGCAGCAGAGGAAATTGTTTTTAAGGACGTGACCACTGGTGCAAGTAATGATCTTGAACAAGCTACCAACATTGCTCGTTCAATGGTGACAAGGTATGGGATGAGTGAAAAACTTGGTCCAAGAACATTTGGTAAAAGAGAAGAAATGGTGTTTTTGGGCAAGGAAATTTCTGAACAGAGAGATTACTCTGAAGGTGTTGCAGCTACGATTGATGAAGAGGTTAAAGAAATAGTAGATACTGCGTATCAAAAGGCTTCAGAAATAATCACTTCTAATCGGGATAAGTTAGAAAAGTTAGCCCAGTACTTAATACAAAATGAAACCATTGAAGCAGATGAACTTATAGCTTTACTAGATGGCGAATTATCTACATCAGATAGTATTTCGTCGAGTTCTCCATCTCCAGCATAAATCTCCTTGCCAGGTGGATCTCATTGTAGCTTTTCTAATGAGCTTTTTATTGCGCTTAAAGTCTGGGATATTTCTTCATCAGTTACTAATCCAAGGTGCCCTATTCTAAAAATCTTACTTGCTAGGGATTGTTGCCCGCCGGCCATCTCAACATTATGATCTAATTTAGCTAAACGTAAAAACTCTTGAACCTTGATGCCCTCTGGTAATACTACAGAAGTTATTGTGTCTGACGCACATTCTGGCTTAGCTAACAACTCGAGCCCAAGTTCCTGAACCCCATCTCTAAACTTTTGCGCTGTTTCTGTGTGCCTAGTATGGATGTTTGCTACGCCTTCGTCCAACATTAAATCTAATGTTTTATCGAGGGCAAAAAACAGTGATAAGTTTGGGGTCCAAGGAGGCTGCCCGATTTCCATATATTTTTTATATTCTCTTAAATCAAAATAAAATCTTGGCATATTCGAATAGGCATTAGCTTTCCATGCCTCTAAACTGAAACTCAGAAAAGCTAGACCTGGAGGTGCCATCCAACCTTTTTGAGAGGCAGATGCTACTGCATCACATTTCCAGCTATCTGTTTCTAATGGAATTGAACCGACACTACTAACTCCGTCTACTAGCAGAAGTTTTCCAAAGTCATCTTTAACAATCTTTGCAATTGACTTTAAGTCGTTTGTTACCCCTGTAGAAGTTTCATTATGAGTGACCAATACAGCTTTAATGTTAGGGTTACTATTCAGGTGTGCTTTTACTTTGTCTGGGTCTGCAGGTTCGCCAAGTTTAGATCTAAGTATTTCAACATTAGCGCCATATGTCTCAGCTATATTAGCGAATCTATCACCAAATGCCCCTATTGTTATGGCAAGAACAGAATCTCCTGGTGACAGGGTATTAACTATTGCAGTTTCCATTGCGCCGGTGCCTGATGCCGTTAGGATATAGAGGTCTTGGTTTGTTTGATATATTGTTTTTAGTCTTGCGGTCACGCTCTCTATTAAACTGCGGAACTCGTCGCCTCTATGGTTAATCATAAAACGAGACATTTCATTTAATATTTCAGGAGTGACTGGGGTAGGACCTGGTATCCTAAGGTTAGTTTGACTTATTTTGCTCATTATTTCTTAAACCTTATTATTTGACGTTTACCCACTTTCAATATGCCAGATTCGATATCATTAATAGATATATTTTCATCTATTAACGACCCGTCTAAAGTAACCGCTTTTTGAGAGATTAGCCTTTTGGCTTCACCTGCGCTTTTTGCTAGTCCACAGGTGACAAGAAGTGAACTTAATCGTTGTCCTTCGATATTTTTAAGGGCTGATAACGCAAATTCAGGTATATCTTTAGGTACTCCTTTTGATTGTACTGTGTTTTTAAAATGTAAAGCGGCTTTTTCGGCATCCGAGCCACCATGCATATCTCTTACAACAGTAATAGCAAGGTCCTTTTTTAGATTCATGGGGTTTACGTCATTATCTTTAAGCGCAGCTTTTGTGGTAGCGAGTACTTCATCAGAAATATCTGTTAAAAGTTCAAAGTAAGGGCATATCATGTCATCATTAATAGACATTAATTTGCCATACATATTGTTTGCTGAGTCGGCAACACCTATTGAGTTGTTCAAGCTCTTGCTCATTTTGTTTGTTCCGTCTGTGCCAACTAGAATCGGTACTAATAAACAATGTTGTGGTTTTTGTCCCATCATTTCTTGCATGTCCCGGCCAACTAGTAAGTTAAATTTTTGATCTGTGCCACCAAATTCAACATCTGAATTTATTGCTACGGAATCATAGGCTTGCAGTAGCGGATAGAGAAACTCCGTGATTGCAATAGGCTTTTGCTCCTTAAACCGTTTTGAGAAATCATCTCTGGCTAAGAATTGAGCAACCGTAAACATACTTGTTAACTCTATTACTTTAGATAAATCAAAACTTCCGAACCATTCGCTTTGCCAACGTACTTCAGTTTTATTTTTGTCTACAATTTTAAAAAACTGATTCAAATAAGTTGCTGCATTTTGTTTAACTTCATCAGCGGTTAGCATTTTTCTCACAGACGATCGCCCACTAGGATCTCCGATCTGTGCCGTCCAATCCCCTACAATTAATACTACAGTGTGCCCCAATTGCTGGAATTGTCGAAGTTTACGAAGGCCTACTACATGACCAAGATGTATGTCAGGCGTACTCGGGTCAAAGCCCATTTTAAGGCGCAAGGTGGTCTTTGTTGACATTAGAGCTCTGAGTTCGCTTTCAATAATTACTTCTGAAACACCTCTTTTGAGTGCGGTGTTAATGTTATTTGCTTTGACCATATCGATATTCCTTAAGTTAATTATCCAGTATTTTTCTTATATCTCGAACATCCACATGCATTTGGTCGGTTAATAGATTAATTGATTCATATCGAATTTCATCTCTAATTCTATCTATAAATTCTAAAGTCATTGATTGACCATATAAATCCTCTTCATAGTCTAGTATGTAGGATTCCACAGTTCTAATTTCTTTGCCAAAGGTTGGACGGACTCCAATACTGGTTGCGCTTTTCATTTTTCTGGTTGATATGCCATCGTTAATGTATGCCCAAGTTGCATAGATACCATCGTTCGGGATGATTATATTCTTTTCACTCAATATATTTGCTGTAGGAAATCCAAGGGTATGTCCGATGCCGTCTCCCTTTACAACTTTCCCTTTAAGCATGAAGTTTCGCCCTAGTAAGTCTGCAGCCTTTTGAACAAACCCATTGTTTAAAGCATCCCGAATACGAGTGCTTGTTATTAGGCCTGATGGTTCACTTATAGGTAAAACATCTGTAACAGCAAAACCATATTTTACTCCAAGTTGTTTTAGGATTTGTAGATTGCCTTGGCGTTTATGGCCCAAGGCGAATCCGGGTCCAGCAACTAAATTCTTCAAATTCAAGTTTTTACAGAGTAATTGAACAAAAGCTTCCGCCTCTAATGTTGCAATTTCTTCATCAAAATCGAGTGGCAAAACTGCATCAACACCCACTTCATTCAGTATAGATAATCTATCTTCCACACTACACAGATATTTTGGCGCAAAGCTAGAATCTAATACCGATAATGGATGCTTGGTGAATGTGACAACTATGGATTGCAGCTCCGCGGAAACATCTATAAGAGTTCTGATTAGTTGCATGTGCCCTCGATGTAAACCATCAAAAACCCCGATCGTTACCGCAGAACCAATATTAGACTTCCTTAAAGGTTCTGGTATGCGAAGAGACTCGATTGATCGCATGTTATCGGCTAACTAAAGTTGAACAGAAATTGCTGATCTAATAGCTTTAACTTTAGCCATAAGAGCATCAAAGTTTTCTAGTGTTAATGATTGAGCTCCATCAGACCAGGCCGTCTCAGGCCTGGGATGAACTTCTATGATTAGTCCATCCGCACCAGCAGCTGTAGACGCAAGCGCCAAAGGAGAAACGTAATCCCATTTACCTGTTCCATGGCTTGGGTCAGAAACAATTGGTAAATGACTTAACTGTTTTATTACAGGGATTGCATTTAAATCCATGGTGTTACGAGTGAAAGTTTCAAAGGTTCTTATGCCTCTTTCACATAAGATTACTGATTTATTTCCTCCAGCCATCACGTATTCTGCAGCTAGTAGCCAGTCTTCATACGTGGCTGAAAACCCTCTTTTTACCATTACGGGCTTTGATGTTTTACCTACTTCATCGAGTAGGGCAAAATTTTGCATATTTCTTGCTCCAACTTGCAAAACATCTGTATACCTTGCAACCAGTTCGACGTCTCGCTCAGACATTACTTCAGTAATTATGGGCAATCCGGTTTCTTTACGAGCTAAATCCATTAATTTCAAACCATCTTCTGCCATGCCCCTAAAGCTATATGGAGAAGTTCTGGGTTTAAACGCGCCACCCCTTAACACTGTTGCCCCACTTTCCTTTACAGCCTTTGCTGTTTCCATCACTTGTTCTTCTCCCTCAATTGCGCATGGACCAGCAAACACTACAAATTCTCCGCCTCCAATTTTGACCCCGGATTCTCCAATGCTCACTACAGTATTATCAGATTTAAATTCCCGACTCGCTAGTTTGTACGGTTTAGATATTTTCACTACTTCTCCTACTCCATCCATTAATTCCAGTTCACTGTGTAATTCTGGATATATCTGTCCAATTACTCCGACGACAGTCCTGTCTGTTCCTTCGGATAGATGTGATTTAAGGCCTCGCTTAGAAAGATGGTCTTTAACATTGTCTAGTTCTTGTGTACTAGCTCCATGGGACATTACTACTATCAAATTTCAATCTCCTTATTTTTCTTCAACTACTCGGCCTATCTCTGAGGCCAATAGCGTCTCTTAGGTATACGTTCTCAATATCCTCGGCAGATTTCCTTGTATTAATTAAAAGCATTACTCTTATGCAACGACTCAGTGCACCAGGTACTGACATTTCATGCCCGCACATCAATGCAACATTTCCCCAACCTATTTCTCTGGCCGCAGCTGCTGGAAATTCAGCATTTAAATCGGCGGTAGTTGTGAATAGAACATAAGCGATGTCGTCAATAGATATGTCGTTTCTATCAACGATTTCGTGTAGTAATTCTGAAGTTGCATTCAAAATATCTACACGTGTATTCTCATTAGCAGTAGTAGCTCCTCTAACTCCTCTAACAGCCATTAGCTTTTTATCCCGGAACGTAAATTAATAACAAATTCAGATACAGTTGCCCCGGCATTTTCCTTGGATGTCTTTGAGACTTGATCTAACATGGCGCTGGCAAATACAGCTCCGTTTGCAAACTTTGAAATTTTAGAAATATGTTCTTTTTTCGATACGCCAAAACCAACTAATACCGGAAGGTCTGAATAATTCCTAATACGTTTTATTAATTCTTCTACACCTAATGAAACTTCGTTTCGAGCCCCCGTAACACCAGTCAAACTAACACAGTATATGAACCCCCTGGCTCCTTTGCAAGTCAATCTGATTTTGGAATCAGTGCTAGTAGGGGCAAGTAGTGGGATTAAACACAAGTTTTTGCTGCGACACATATCATTAAACTCACTGGATTCTTCTATTGGTAAATCAGGAATTATCAGTCCGTCTACCCCAGAAGATACCGCGTCATCAATGAATTTGGTGAGTCCATATTTTAAAAACGGATTCAAGTATCCCATTAAAATTAACGGAACACTCTCATCCACCCTGCGAATACGAGCTACGGCTTGGAGGCAGGTTGTAACTGTAACTCCTTGGTCTAACGCGTGAGAACTAGTCATTTGAATTGTCGGACCATCTGCTAGTGGATCGCTAAAAGGCACGCCGAGTTCCAGCATATCTCCACCAGCATTTAATGCGGATAAAGACATTTCAATAGAAGTTTCGATGTCTGGGTATCCTATGGTGATAAATGGAGCCAGGGCGAATTTGGTACTCGCGTTTATGATGTTGAATTTATTGTCTATTCGATTGAGCATTTTATCTATATTTTATTTTAGTGTCCGAATCTATATTTTATCTTAAAGATTTAATAGCTTGACACCGGTATGAGTGGCATGTGTTCAAGTTTTATAAATTTTGTTTAGCTTATCCACTCTATATCACCATGAATTTCAAGTGACGAACAATTTTGCTCAAATATAGAATAGTCCTTCTTGGCATTTTTTATAGTACCTTGTGGGCCATGACCAGGATAAAAAACTACTGATGGCTTAAGTAATAAAAGCTTAGTGGATATACTCTTAACAATAGCTTTGAAATCCTCATTGGATTTTGTTTTCCCAGGTCCTCCTGGAAATAAAGTGTCTCCAGTAAACAAAATGTTATTAATAAAAAAACAAGTAGAGCCGCTAGTATGCCCAGGAGTATGAATAGCTTTAATATCCATTTTACCTACCGATAAGATTTCATCATCACAAATTTGAAAATTTGGAACATCAGGTGTCATGCCATTTGAATCCTTAGCACCAATTCCAGTTTTCAAACTAAATCGAGAGATAATCTCCTTGTACCCAAGCAGGTGATCCCAGTGGTTGTGTGTAATAAGTAACATCTCAGTTTTGGTGGTTTGTGCGGCAGACATTAGATCATTTGGATCTCCTGGAGCATCGATGATTACACTTTTGTTAGTGTGTTTACATACGATTAGATATGCATTGTTACTATATGGTCCACTGACGAACTTATATAAACTTATGTCTTTATCAGTAAATTCAGGAGTATAATTCAATTGTTCACCTATTATATTTTTGTTTTTCCTCTATTATTTTAGTGTATATCAAAATAAAGTCATTGCAGCATTATTTTGTATCTAATATAGGTTAGGAGTGCATCTTTTCTAATGACAAAATTCGGTTTAAAAATTAAGTCAGACACAGAGTTAACTAAGATAGAAGTACAGTGTGTCCATCAAAATGGATTGATCTATGTGGTTCCTTCCGAGTCTAACTGGGTGTGCAGTGAAGATCTAAGGCATGTTCATGCCTTGTCAGGATTCCTCAATCAGCTCATTGAATTCGATGACCCTAAAATAGAGGAAGCTATGCAGAAATGGGGAATTTATTTTCGCCCACGACCTCTACCTGATGAGGGAGATACTCAATAATCTTCGATAAGTCGGTTAGGTTGATTAAGAATTTTATTTACTTGAGGATATAATTTTTGACTAGTTCCATTTTGGGGGTCATCTTCTTCCCACTCTTCGTTTAGATCAAACTTCAATTCAGCACTGTCTTGCTGTGGAATTTGTAATTGCTCATCTAAGTGCGTCTCACGGTTATTTTGTATATCAATGTTTGGAAATGAAACCACGCGAATTTGGGATGGGTGTTGGTAAATTTCACGTATCAAAAGTTTCACTCGATTACCATCAATTTTCCTTATGAATGCTTTGTATTTATTGCCTGCTTTTATCAGTTTAGATATTCTCGCACCAAGTTTTGGCTCGACCTGTCCAATCCGAGCCCCATTGATACTAATAGCTTTAACAATTTTATCCATGATTGCTAACTCTATTTCTTCATCATCTTCAATCCCAGCCAACGCGTCTTTGTTGGGTTGGTTTACTAAATCTACTAAAGCGACTTTGCCATATTCTTCATTTGCTGATTTTGGCCAAGATACAGTTTTAAGTTTCTGTTCTTTTATAGATTCGGATGAGTATTTTTGAGTTAATTTATGCAAATTTTTCGTAGCAATAGGATTATTTGGAGATAAGTTTATGGCACTTTTAAAAGCGTCTATAGCGTCTGTTATTTGCCCTGTTTCTAATAAAGATTTACCTAAGCGATTAAGCGCATCTACGTTCTCAGGATGATTGGACAAAATCTCGTGATTTAATGTAACTGCCTTCTCCCATTTACCTTGCATAGCTAGTTCAGCAGCTCGTTTGCTATTTTTTTCCATCGCTATTTCCATCGCTATTTCAGCCTGTGAAATACTCATTATAGATACCTCGTGAAATCTTAAAAATTTTTTATTGATAAGAGATTTGACGGCATAATATCTGTACAAGTCTTAGATTTAAACTAGTTTTTGTACAAAATTTAATCGGAAAAAATACGATTCTTGAAATTTTTGTTAAGAAATAGGCGTTTCTTGATTTGGTTAATGCGCAGACAAAGTAGTACTAATATAGACTCGGCAATAATACTTAAGCTCATTTTTGAATTACCTTTGGTTCTGTTAACAAATGTAATTGGATGCTCTATTGTTTTATACCCTTTATATTGAGATTTGAACGCCATTTCAGCTTGAAATCCAAAACCTTTGCAAACGAAATCCTCCAACTTTATATTGTGAATAACGTTGTGGTTTATAGCCTTAAAGCCTGATGTTGTATCATGAACTTCTATTCCAGAGACCATTCGGATGGCTAAATTCCCCAATGAACTTAGTAAGCGGCGTCGCATGGGCCACTTGGTTTCCGCATTAAAATTCCAAAAACTGCTTGAGTACCTTGATCCGACCACCACATCGACCTTTTTAAGTTTCTCTAGCATTATTGGTATTTCTGATATTGGATGAGATAAGTCTGCGTCAAGTTGAATTAAGTACTTGGAACCAGTCTCTACGGCGCGTTTAAATCCATGCTTATATGCTGTGCCAAGTCCTGCTTTTTGTGGTCTTACAATAACTTCAATTTTGCCACCATATTGACTAGATAGGTTTTGAGCAATCTTAGCAGTATCGTCAGGTGAGTTGTCATCAATTATTATAATTCCGAAATTTGGCAGATTGAGCTCAAATAATTGACTAAACAATTGATCAAGATTACAAGCCTCGTTATATGTCGGGATTACTGCTGTAACCTTGTCAGTATAATTATCCGTCATTTCGTTGATATGTTTCACTGTATTTTCAATAATCATATAAATTTATTAAAACAAATTTGTAAATAATAAGTAATGGAATTCCTGCACATTCATATGAACATTGTAAATCAATGGTCGTATTTACCTCTGTAAATACCAATCTTTATTTTTATTGTATCCACAAACATTTTAATTGAATCGTGTATAGGGTTCACTTTACTATCTTCATTGTGGTACCACTCTATTGGTAATTCTTTTGTCTTTAATTTATTCATATGAGCTATTACTAATATTTCCACATCAAAACCAAACCCTTCTAATTGTTGTAAAGGGAATATTTTGTCTGCTGCATCTTTAGTAAATGCTTTAAATCCACACTGTGTGTCTAGGAAATCTGATATTAGAAAAAGCTTAATCCAAAAATTATATATTCTACCGATTAGGTGTCGAAAACCAGGTTCATTAAAACGTTTCGAGCCATATATTTGACGAGATCCTATGACGACATCGTTTTTGTTATCATTTATCTCGAATATAAATTCATCTATATGCTCCACAGGCATGGCCATGTCAGCGTCGCACATTATTCGTATTGTTCCTAAAGCAGACAACATGCCTTGCTTAATTGCTGACCCTTTGCCGCTATGAGGCAAATTAATCAGTTTTATTCTAGGGTTTTCTAGATGAGGAATTACCGTGTTGATTGTATTATCTTCACTGCCGTCATTCACAATTACAATCTCCCAAAGGTAATCCTGAAGAGAGAGGTAGTTTACTAAAATGGTTAAAGTTTTGCCTATCCTACTCTGTTCGTTGTAAACAGGGATGATAACCGAAATATGCGTATGGCTAGTCGAGTTCAAATGCTTTATGTAGTGATTTAGCTGCAGTTTCTAAATCGACCTGATCGATCATGCAAGTAATTCTTATTTCAGAGGTCGTAATTAAATCGATGTTTATATCACTGTCTGCTAATGTGCTGAACATCAACGCAGCATAACCTGATTCTTCCCTCATTCCTGTTCCTACAATGCTGACTTTAGCTAGCTTATCAGAAACTATAATCCCCCCAGCATTCAAATTAGTTTTTAGTTTCTGCAATACATCAAAGGTTTTATCGTGATCAGCTGAGTTGACAGTAAAAGTTAAGTCTGTGGTATTTCCCCGCTCAGCGTTCATAGAGATTTCATCAATGCTTATGCTTTTTTTAGAAAGTGGTTCAAATATCTGAGCGGCCAACCCGGATCGGTTGGGCACTTGAGTCAAAGTGAATTTAGTATAACCATTTGTAGTAGCTATACTGATTACTCTTTTACGTTTCTCTTCTACATGTTGCATTTTTGTAAATGAATCCGAATGAATTAATGTGCCTTCATTGTCAGTGAAACTTGAAGCCACATATATAGGTACATTATATGTCATAGCTAATTCTATTGACCTAGGATGCATTTTAGCTCCATATGAAGCCATTTCTAACATTTCCTCGTAACTTATATGGTTCAATTTTTGAGCGGTAGGTACCAATCTTGGATCAGCAGAATATATGCCTTCAACATCGGTGTATATTTCACATTTATCCGCTTTTAGCGCCGCGGCTATAGCTACGGCAGTGGTGTCTGATCCACCTCTACCCAAAGTGGTTATGTCACGTACATCATCAACGCCTTGAAAACCAGGAATAATAACGATATTCCCAAGTTGTAACTCACTTATTATTGGCGAGACATCTATATCTTTAATTTGAGCTTTACCATATCTGCTGTCCGTATGTATGCCTGCCTGCCAGCCAGATAAACTTTTAGAAGGTTTGCCGATTGCTTGAAGTGCCATACTCGTCAGCGTGGAAGATACAAGTTCACCTGTGGATAAAAGCAAATCCAATTCTCGTCGGTTAGGATTATTAGTTAATTGATGTGCTAGGTTTGTCAGTTCGTCTGTAGTTGAACCCATTGCGGATACAACTGCTACAATAGAAACACCATCTCTGTGAGATGCAGAAATACGCTTTGCAACAGCTAATACCGCCTGAATGTCATTGAGAGAACTTCCTCCGTATTTTTGTACAATTACTTTAGGCATAATGAGTGTTTCAGGATTAGGATTCTTCGTGAGATGCTTGCAATGTAGGTTTAGAAATCATTATTTCACCCGGGATACTTGATTTATCTGCTGCATCAGCCATTTCATAACCGATTGTTAATTCCTTTCCCTTGGTAATCGCCAAAATAGATGGGCCAGAACCGGATAAGAATACTCCAAGAGCTCCCGCGCTTTTTGCGGCTTGAAGTATGTTTTTTAATCCAAAAAATTGATTGATTCTATCTGGCTGATGTAGTTTATCTTCAGTGGCGATATTTAAGTCATTAAATTCTCCAGTGATTAAACTTCTTACTAGTAATCCAACTCTGCCGATATTAAAAACGGCGTCACTTCGACTTACATGGCTAGTGAGCAAGTCTCTTGACGCCTTTGTAGGACCTTTTTTGTTTGGAACATATATTACTGCTCTAAGTTCGTCAGAAATAGGGATGGACGCATTTGTATAATTTGAATTATTGGTAACTACGATTTGACAGCCGCCATACATGGCGGCTACAAGGTTATCGGGATGACCCTCTACCTCTACTCCCAATGCTAAAATCATGTTCGGACTCAAGTTTGCATTTGATATTGTATTACCAGCCATTAACCCGGCTAATATTGCTGCTGCGCTGCTCCCTAAACCTTTACCTGCCGGTATATCGTTTTTACATTTGATTTTAATAGGCGGGGCATTAATTCCTATATGCTCATATACTATATTGAAACATCGATGCACTAATTTTGCGTACATATCGTCTGGATATTCGGCGCCTTCTCCTACAACTTCGTAAAAGGTACTGTTAGTATCGGTATCAACCGTTGTTGTGTTCCATATATCCAGCGCCATAGCCATACAATCAAAACCTGGTCCCATATTTGCAGAGGTTGCAGATGTTTTTATAGTAATTTTAGTCAAAATATCAGATGGTCCTTGAAGTTGGTATAGGTACGAATGAACTCAAAATAGAAATTAAAAAAATCTTTGCAATCTTATATTCCATTGATCAAATATATGATCAAATAGCAGAGGTATTCTATCTCAAATCAGAGATTTATACACGTATATTTAAGATAAAGACGTAACGTGATTTCCAATAAATTTATTATATCCATATTTTACTTATTAACATCCTTGGGTTTAATTGTTGCAATTAACTGCAACAGTGAGAGAGTTGATCTCAACAAATCAATCTTAAATGTTATATACGTTAAGATAGGCAATGCCACCATCGTAGCAGAAGTCGCTTCTACTCCTGAAGAAAGGAGTAAGGGTTTATCTGGACGTGAGTATATGCCAGACGGGCGAGGGATGTTGTTTTATTACTCTGAATCTAATCCGAATGCTTTCTGGATGAAAGACATGTTTTTTGCAATAGATATAGTGTGGATATCAGAAACATGCACTGTTATTAATATCAATGAAAATGTACCACCACCTTCATCATTGACTTCTGAATTAAAAATTTACCCTGCACCTAAACTGACCATGTCGGTTCTTGAATTAAGTGCTGGGCAATCCGAAATATTGGGATTAAAAATTGGTGATAAAGTTGTCTACGAGCGCTCAGTAATAAATAAACATTCGAGGTGTATCGAATGAATTGTATTGGGATGAAAAAGCCAGAATGGTTTAAGTGTTGACTCTCCGGTTGATAGCGAATACAATGAACGCTTGGCCTAACTATGCCCAGCAACTTCTTTTGTCAAAAATTTAATCTATTAGTCCTACCTCCTCTTCGCGCGTTCGTTTTTCCATCTCCAAGGCCGAAATACGCACAAATCAATAGATTTATCAATTAACTTTTAACTTTTATTAATACTCAGGAGAGTGGGATAGTATGACTTCAACGTCCTCCGTTTATACTAATTTGGAAAGCTCACACAACGGGAAAAGCAACGGCCTTCAAACGAGGTCATACTCGCGTTCCCCCGCGACTTTAAGGGTTCCTCATCTTATACAAGTTCAATTAGACTCTTTTGACTGGTTTAAAAGTCAAGGTTTAGCAGATCTTTTTAATGAAGTCTCGCCTATTGAAGATCTTCCTGTGGGCCGGTTTGAACTTACTTTTGAGAAACATTACTTTGATACTCCGAAACATCCTGAAGAGTATTGCAGGGAAAATGAAATTACGTTCTCGGCACCTCTATACGTAACTGTGCAATTGAACGTTAAGGCGGAAGGTCCTGCCCAAGGCGAAAAGAAAGAACAAACCCTTTTTGTGGGTGATATACCAATGATGACCAGTAGCGGCACCTTTATAATTAACGGAGCTGAGAGAGTTGTGGTAAGTCAATTAGTTCGTTCTCCTGGAGTATATTTCACAAGTTCGACTGATCCCAATTCAGGTCGTCTTATGACGTCAGCAAAAATGATTCCTAACCGAGGGGCTTGGATGGAATTCGATACCTCCGCTAGGAATTTAATTTCTGTAAAGGTTGATCGTAAACGTAAAACTCCAGTCACGATGCTCCTTAGAGCAATGGGATTTATGGACGATAAAGAGATACTCTCATTATTCGAAGACGTTGATAAGAACCCTGATAGACAGTTCATGCAATCAACCATTGACCGAGACACTCCTGTTGATTCACAAGACGAGGCATTAGTTGAGTTTTATAAGAGACTTCGGCCCGGCGAACCTCCATCAGTTGAAAATGCTAAAAACTTGTTAAACAATCTGTTTTTTAACCCCAGAAGATATGATCTTGGCAGGGTGGGCAGATATAAACTAAATAAAAAACTACATAACGGATCTTTTACCGAAGACAGGACACTATTTCCTGAAGATATTATTGGTTTATTGAGATCAATAATTGAAATTAATAATGGTGATCAAGAAGCTGACGATATAGATCACCTTGGAAACAGAAGGGTGAGGGCGGTTGGAGAACTTATTCAGAATCAAGTTAGGGTTGGTTTGTTGCGCATGGAAAGGGTCATCAAGGAAAGGATGACGACTGAGATGGATCCATCAACTACAACTCCAGCAGCACTAATAAATATTCGACCTATAGTAGCCTCTGTTAGAGAATTCTTTGGTGGATCTCAACTTTCACAATTTATGGATCAAACAAATCCGTTAGCAGAATTAACGCATAAGCGTAGATTGTCTGCTCTTGGGCCAGGTGGTCTATCAAGAGAAAGGGCTGGCTTTGATGTAAGAGATGTACATCATTCACATTACGGTAGAATATGTCCGATTGAAACTCCAGAAGGCCCGAATATTGGTTTGCTGGGCTCTTTAGCAACGTATGCTCGCACTAATGAGTATGGGTTTATTGAGACACCGTATAGAGTAGTCAAGAAAACAATCTCAAATAAGAATGCCTCATTGCTTGGAAGGCAGGCATCCGAAGACATTATCGGAACTGACGGTAAAACTATATTGCGATCTGGCAATGTGATTAGTAAGAGGGTTATAAAGCGTGTCGCAGCGCTTAAAGAGTATGAGCTGAAAGTAAAGCCATACGTTGCATTAGATGATTCAGACATAAGCTATTTATCGGCAGACGACGAAGAGTCTGTGAAGATTGCACAGGCAAGCTCCCCAATAGATCACAATGGACAATTTATTGATGATCGCGTTGAGATAAGAATAGGAGAAGGCGTTGGCATGGAGCCACCCGAAGATGTTGGGTTTATGGATGTCTCTCCAGTGCAACTGGTTAGTGTATCCACCTCATTGATTCCGTTTTTGGAGCATGATGATGCAAACCGAGCACTAATGGGATCAAATATGCAAAGACAGGCTGTTCCTTTGGTTAAACCTCAGCCACCTCTTGTGTCTACAGGAATGGAAGGCAGGGTCGCAAAAGATAGTGGCCAGTTGTTAGTGTCGCCTACTGACGGTTTAGTCATTGAGGCCTCTGCAGACCGTATAGCGATAGTAGATTCAGAGGGCATAGAAACCAGTTTTAAATTAAGAAAATTCATTCGATCCAACCAAGGAACTTGTATTAATCAACGACCTATTGTTAATAGAGGTGATTATGTTAGGGCGGGAGATGTTTTGTGTGATAGCTCTTCTACCGGAGGTGGAGAATTAGCACTAGGACAGAATGTTTTGGTAGCTTTTATGAGTTGGGAAGGTTACAACTTTGAAGATGCGATTATATTAAGTGAAAGATTGGTAAAAGACGATAGGTTTACTTCAATACACATAGAGAAACATGAATGCGAAGCTAGGGATACAAAGCTTGGTGCTGAAGAGATCACTTATGACATTCCTAATGTTGGTGAAGATAGCTTGAGGGATTTGGACGAAGACGGAGTCATTCGTATAGGAGCGGAGATCGGTCCAGGCGATATTTTGGTTGGCAAGATTACTCCGAAAGGTGAAACTGAGTTAAGTGCTGAAGAAAAATTACTACGAGCAATATTTGGAGAGAAAGCTAGGGATGTTAAAGATACGTCTTTGAGGGTGCCTCATGGTCAGCGCGGGAAAGTAATAGATGTTCGTGTTTTAAGTCGGGATAATGGCGATGATTTGCCACCCGGTGTAAATAAGTTAGTTCGACTATGGCTTGCTCAAACTAGAAAAATATCTGAAGGCGATAAAATGGCTGGACGTCATGGTAATAAAGGGGTAGTAGCTCGTATATTACCTGAGTCTGACATGCCATTTATGCCTGATGGTACGCCTGTTGACATTATACTTAACCCTATTGGTGTTCCTTCGAGAATGAATTTGGGACAGGTTATGGAGACTCATTTGGGGTGGGCTGCGAATGCGCTAGGATTCAAAGCAGTTACGCCTGTATTTGAAGGTGCGTTAGATACTTCTGTGGAGGATGCTCTTGCTCAGGCATGGTTAACTTCCAGATCAGAGTCAGTAAAATACGATACTTCAGATGGTCAATTGTCTAAAAACGTAGATGTTGCACATTTAACTAATTGGCTCGATGACAGGGGTTATGACTTTAGTCAAGTAATGGGTTCTAGTTCTGGGCAAAATGCAGCGCCAGGTGAAGCTAAAAAAGCATGCTTAGAAATTTGGATGTCTGAAGAGGCTGGCATAGATGTCACTGAGATGACAACCGAGGAAGTTAACGCAGAAGTGTTAAAGCTAAGTCGTGAAAAACGAATGTCAGCTCCTACTATGGGTAAATCCATCTTATACGATGGATTAACAGGGGAGCCATTTGATCAGCCGATTACAACCGGATATATATATATGATGAAGCTCATCCATCTGATAGAGGACAAGATTCACGCCAGGTCAACTGGTCCTTATTCATTGATTACACAGCAACCACTTGGAGGTAAAGCTCAGTTTGGAGGACAGAGGTTTGGGGAAATGGAAGTATGGGCTTTAGAGGCATACAGTGCGGCTTTCAATTTGCAGGAAATGTTAACTGTTAAATCCGATGATGTTGTTGGCAGGGTGAAGACTTATGAATCAATTGTAAAGGGAGAGGATGTAATTCAGCCAGGAATACCAGAATCATTCCATGTTTTATTAAAAGAATTGCAAAGCCTAGGCCTTTCTGTTGAATTGCTGAAGCAGGATACTGAGGAAATAGAGATAGATGAAAGTGAATTTTCAATAGATGATTTTAATTTAGCTTTGGAATCAATGACTGAGGTAGCTGAGGAAGAACCT
>QGNM01000029.1 GCA_003228095.2 Chloroflexota bacterium
AAATTCTTTCAGTTAAAGATCTACATATCCATTTTGAGAGGCCTGGAGGCACACTAAAAGCACTTCAAAACATTTCTCTATCTCTATCGAAGAGAGAAGTACTAGGAATTATTGGTGAAAGTGGATCTGGGAAAACTACTATCGGTTTATCAATCATGCAGCTTCTTGGTATGGACGGCCACATTGATAAAGGATCTATTTATCTAGCAAAACAAAATCTGTTAAGTCTTTCAGGAGCTGAAATACGATCTATCAGAGGAAAGGATATTTCCATGACATTTGAAAATTCCTCCTCAATGCTTAATCCTTCTGATTCTATTGGAGATCAGATAAGAGAGGTTGTTCGAATTCACACTAACCTAACTTACAAAGAATCTAACGAATTGACTTTAAAAAGTTTAAATGAAATAGGAATACAAAACGCCCTTAAAGTTATGGATATGCAACCCCGAGAGCTTAGTGCAGGGGCATGTCAAAAAGTGATGCTAGCAATGTCGACAATATTGCAGCCGAAAGTACTTATAGCAGATGAAATAACGCGCAACATAGATATTATTGCACAGGCCCAAATATCAGATCATTTTAGAAACAAAATTTCCAAAACGGATATCTCAACCCTTTTACTGACAAATGACCCAGGGATTCTAGCTCAACTGGCCGACACCGTAATGGTTATCTATAAGGGCCGCAAACTTGAACAGGCTCCGGTCCAAGAAATATTTAAACGCCCAATGCACCCATATACATTTCACCTTTTACGTCCCCTGGAAAATAGAAAACTTAAAACCATGCGATCAGAATCAATCGCTGAGCCTACCGATACAGACATGTGTCCGTTAGTTGAAAAATGTCAAAGGGCAATTTCAAAATGCAGAACCTCTGAGATGCCCCTAGATAATGAAATGGGCAAGGGCCATCAAGTAGCTTGTTATAACCCTATATCGGTATCAATAGACTAATTATTAAGCAATACCAGCTCAGCCAATAACATTTCTAAAGCTAACATGTCTTTGAGTTTACCCAACTTTATTTTCTCATCCGTCTTCACCAACAAGCTATGAACAGACCTCAGCTTAGATAAACTGTGACGTTTAGTTTCCTCTAATAGCTTATCCATTGCGTAACCACGAAGATTTAATTGTCTCGATAAATCATTACGGTTCACATCTTCGCCATGAAACATCTTGGCTGTAATTAGAAGTCGCACCTGTCGATGAATCATGGCAAGAATATACCCTGGAGACTCTGAGCCGTTTAATATTGTTTTTACAGATTCCATTGCATTTAGATTTCCATTCAGGGCCATATCGACAGCTTTAAATATACTATCTTGGTGATTATCCGTAGTTAAGAGATCGATATCATTTCTATTTATCTCCCTATCTGCTGCATATAGGACAAGTTTTTCGATCTCGGAATCTAACGCCCACGTATCGGAACCTATAACATATACCAGTCTAGCGACCGCACTGTTATCTATATCACCGCCTTTATCTTTTACCCTCTCTTGAATCCATCTGTTAATCGCTGCTCCGCGTGGCATCGGGAATTCTCTGACTGAAATCATCTCAGCAATTTGATTAAACAGGTCATTGTTTTTATATGCATTTTGAGTTTCTCTAAACAATAAATCATTGGTTGGAGGCATGGTTTCCACTATTTGCCGTAAATTGCCCCAATCTTTACCGGCATTACGCTTACTCTTAGTTTTAGAAAAAAAATCGGTGACTATAATTAATCGTCTTTCGGATAAAAATGGAACAGATGACACTGAAGAAGTTAATTTTTCTGGAGTAATCGATTGTTTATCTAGCCTAATAACATTATGGTCTCGTAGATCATTAGTTCCAACATTTCGTATAAGATCTTGCATCGCTTCCAAGATCGATAATTCGTCATCACCGTAAAATAGATATATCAACTATGTACTTTCATTTAAATTAAGGATTATGTGCACTGAATGCCTTACTTGTATAATGTTCCATATTAGACTAAAAGAACACTTGGTAAAACCATAATTGTTTTCAATATTACGCTTACTTCCATATACAAAGTTACCTAGACTTACAATTCGCCTTCTCTTAGACCGGCGGGTTTCATTACGTTCAAAAATAATAATACCTATTGCATTAATATATTTTCTTTCACCGATTGACCTGATACCAGATATTATT
This sequence comes from Chloroflexota bacterium, assembly GCA_003228095.2. Classification (GTDB taxonomy): domain Bacteria; phylum Chloroflexota; class Dehalococcoidia; order Lucifugimonadales; family UBA2962; genus UBA2962. Next base: position 2,175 of record QGNM01000029.1, read on the forward strand.
TTACCTTTTGGTAGAATTGACGATATCATCTGCCTTGTTTTGGCGCCAATCTTTTTTATATGCACATGCCCAATTGAGGTTATTAAAGAACACATAGGTGGAAACAAAGATAAAGAGCCAAAAGACTCTGTGCTTGAGGCACAGTACAGGCACGTAGATAATACTCCAGAAGAAAACGAGAAATAACATATGCAAGTTGGAATTGTAGGACTACCCCAAAGTGGTAAAACCACTTTGTTTAAGGCGGCAACCAGAGGAAAAGTGCAGAGCGGCGGCAAGCACGATTTGTCTCGTGGCATCGCAAAGATAGATGACTCTAGATTACATCTTTTAAGTCAATTACATGACTCTAAAAAGACTACACATGCAGAAGTGCTCTATCTTGATAGCCCGCCATTAAAGGAGGGTTTCGGAAAGCATGTCGGAATTGAAGGCGATCTACTAGCTCACCTCCAAGGATGCGACGAGCTAGTTATTGTAACAAGAGAGTTTAATAACGAATCTGTTGCTCATATTCATGACACATTAGACCCATCAAGAGATGTGGTGGAATTTTTAATGGACCTATCATTCGTTGACCAAGGGATTTTGGAAAAGCGACTGTCTAAACTAGCCGACAGCTTGAAAAGCACCAAGACTAAAGATAAAGAACCGGTAATCAAAGAACAAGAGCTACTTTGGAGAGTATCCGAATCTCTAAATGAAGGCAATTTAGCACATCAAGCAATTAAAACCGAGCAAGATGCAAAATTAATCAAAGGGTTTGGATTACTAACTACTAAACCTTTAATAGTGGCTGCAAATATAGGTGAGGCTTCAATACCCGTATCTATTGATATTGAAAATAAAATTACTCAAGCAATAGGAAACAACACAAAGGTAATTGCAATATGCGCTAAATTAGAGCAGGAGTTATCGGAAATGAGCCCCGAGGATGAATTAGAGTTTAGAGGCGAATTAAATATTAAAGAATCAGGAATTAATCGTCTTGTTAGTGCTTCATATGAGTCTCTGGGGCTAATAACTTTCTTCACAACGGGCCCCGACGAATCAAGAGCTTGGTCAATTAGAAACGGAACTGAAGCACAAATAGCAGCGGGGCAGATTCATAGTGATATACAACGTGGATTTATAAGAGCAGAAGTCATCTCCTATGAACACCTGATCGAGTCTGGCAATGAAAGTAAGGCTAGAAATAACGGATTACTTAGACAAGAAGGTAAAGTCTATACTATGCGCGACGGGGACGTCGTAAATTTCTTATTCAATGTTTGATTTGAAACTCGAAACCCTAAGAACACTAGCTCTATATATACATATACCTTTTTGTGCTACGAAATGCGTTTATTGCGACTTTAATACGTATGCAGGCATCGAAAAATTAATTGAACCCTACTTAAAAGCGCTACATACAGAAATCCAACTTTGGGGCACAAAGCTAGATAAACCAAAATTATCAACAATATTTTTTGGAGGAGGTACGCCTTCATACTTAAAAGAAGATCAAATTGCAAAGCTAATCGAATCCATATCACAACACTTCCAAACTGAAGATACGATTGAAAAGACTCTTGAGGCAAACCCAGAAGATATATGTATTACAAAATTAGAAGAATATCAAAGGTCTGATATAAATCGATTAAGTATTGGTGTTCAAAGCTTGGATGACAGGCTTCTGAAATTATTAGGCAGAAGACATGATGCGAAGTCAGCTCTGGAGTCTATTAACAAAGTGATCAACTTTGGATTTTCAAATATAAGTATCGATTTAATGTATGGCCTTCCAAATCAATCTTTAAAGGACTGGAACCAAACCTTAGAAATAGTATTGAGCCTTGGGTTACCTCATTTATCAATCTATTGTCTTGGACTAGAAAGTGGCACTCCAATGCAAAAATCAGTGGAATTAGGGGAATTACCGAAACCAGACCCAGATTTAGCTGCTGACATGTATGAATTAACGACAGAAAAATTGGCTAACTTAAACTACCGACATTATGAAATTTCCAACTGGGCCAAAGCTGGATATGAAAGCCGGCACAATATTAACTACTGGGAAAACCAGTCTTTTCTTGGGTTGGGTCCAGGCGCGCATTCATATATATCGGGTATGCGATTTTCAAATATAAAATCCCCAAGAGAATATATTTTACGGTTAAAAAACAACAACAAGAGTATAAGTGCTGCTAAAAGTTTAAAGGATATAAGCCAAGTAATTGATCAAATAGAGAATATTTCTACGACAACTGAAATACTAGACACCTTAATGATGGGGCTTCGTTTAGACACAGGCATCTCAGAAAAGAAATATTTTAGTAGATTTGGCCATTCATTAGATGAAAAATGGCACTCCACAATAACAGCTACTGTCACTGATGGATTGGTTAAATGGAGTGAAGATAGTAACAAGGATTTACATAATAGGTCTTTGCAATTGACTGAAAAGGGCAAAATACTGAGCAATGAAGTTTTAGCAAGGTTCTTTGCGGCAGCCGAAAATTAGATAACCTTAAGGTAACACTTGGATTGATTACTGAAAGCCACACTTCTGCTATTCTTGTGGTCTTATGTATATAATCGGAACTGCCGGGCATGTAGATCACGGCAAATCAAATCTAGTGAAAGCCTTAACTGGAATTGATCCTGATCGCCTGCAGGAAGAAAAAGATCGTGAACTTACAATTGACTTGGGTTACGCTTGGTTTGATCTGCCTGACCACAAAAATGTAAGTGTTATTGACGTTCCGGGCCATGAAAAATTCATTAATAATATGCTGGCCGGAGTTGGGTCAATTGACATGGCTCTACTTGTAATAGCAGCCGACGAATCCGTAATGCCTCAAACTCGAGAACATTTACAGATTCTAGAGCTATTAAAAATAAAGGTTGGAGCGATAGCTATAACCAAAATAGATCTAGTTGAAAAGGGCATGGTTGATTTAGTTAAGGAAGATGTCACAGAAATGATAAGGGATACTTTCTTAGAAAATGCGTTAATGGTCCCTGTCTCAAGTAAAACCGGGGATGGGATGAATGATCTAAAAGTAGTTATTAATAAAAATTTGTCTAATATAAGAGATCCTAGGGACATCGATCAAGCTAGACTGTCAATAGATCGAGCCTTTAGTATGGATGGGTTTGGCACGATAGTCACAGGCAACTTACGCGACGGCAAACTACTTATTGGGCAACAAGTGGAAATAGTTAACTCTGGTAAGCGTTCTCGGATTAGAGGACTACAAACCCACAATACTAAAGCCACAAAAGCAATTCCAGGCACGCGAGTAGCAGTCAACTTATCTGGAATTTCAATCGACGAGGTTGCCAGAGGGGATGTTCTGGCGCCTATTGGTGTCTTGTCTCCAACAAGTGCTTTTGACATTCATTTAAAAGTTCTTAAAAACATACCGAACAATTTAAGGCATAACATGTTTGTAAACGTGCATTTAGGTTCAGCACAACAGATAGGCAAGCTACGACTATTGGACTGCGACACCGCCAAACCAGGAGATGAAGTGTGGGCTCAAATTAAACTTAACCATAAGTTGATAGCAATTAAAAACGATTATTGCATCATCCGTTCAAACCAGGCTACCTTAGGTGGGGGCGTAATAGTAGAACCGCATGCAAAAAGATACAAGATAAAACATGCTGAAACAATCGATGCTTTAAATTTAAAATTGGCAGGTTCTACCGAAGATTTAATAGTTTTATCCACCGACAAAACAAATCCTGTTCAGATTCAATCTATAGTTAAAGAAACTCATCTAAGTGACACAGAGATTCAAAACAGTTTAGTCGGCATGATTAAATCAAAACAAATTATAAGGCTGGTGTTTAATCAAAGCTTTTATTACCAAACTTTCGCTAAATGGAAAGGAAGAGTTGAAGAAATTGAAAATGAATTGTCTAATTACCACACAAACTTCCCTGGAAAAGTTGGGGTTACCAAAAATGAACTCAATAAAAACTTAAATCTTTCTCCAAAAACCACGGATATAGTTTTAAATAATATTAAAGAATCAAAGTTAATTATTATCGAAAATGGATACATAAGACTTTCAAGTCATAAACCTAAATTATCAATGTTAGACGAGATCGAAGCCAACCTATTTTTATCAATGCTGAAAGAGAGAAAGTATTCTCCATTAACTGATTCTGTGCCACACACACACATAACAGAAGATTTGATTTCAAGAGGTGAAATAATCAAAATTAATGAACAAATTTTCTACGACACGAGCACATATGAAGTCATGTTAAGTAAATTTGTGGATTTTCTAAAAAAGCATGAACAAATTAATATTAGCGAAATAAAAGATTTATTTAATGTAAGCCGAAAGTATGCACTGGGTTTCGCTGAGCATTTAGATCAAAAACAAATAAGTAAACGTATGGGAGACATACGCATCTTGAAAACATTAAAAAGAGAACCACAGTGAGTTTAGATTTAACGAACACCTTACAGCAAGTTTCAGATATGGCGCAGAGCATCAGCGCTCGAGAGAATGAACGCTTAAAGCGAATTGAGACTGCAATAATCGCTTCAAAAAAGTTTGACCTTAGGTCATATGAATCGGTTAGAGGACACCTCGCCGAATTAGGGCAATCAACAACTGTAATCAACGACCCTCCTACTAAGTCTTTTATAACACCTAATATCCCTGAAAATCTAATGGTTGCTGCAGTAGATGGTTCACATATAGATGTAAACCGACATTTAGCTGCCGAGTGTTTTTTAATCAATATTGGCACCTGCCTTATTAAGTACGGAGATGATTCATATGCAGAGCTTCAATCCATACCAACTTTGTATGCATCTGATGAAAATATGACAATAAGAGGAGCCGACAATAGATTTCAGAGAATTCAAGGATCTGTACTAGGTATAAAAAGGCATATTGAGGAATTAAAAAGCCTATCAAACTTAATTAAAAAATTACCTAAAGACATCCCATGTTCTTTATTCTTAGACGGCACTTTATTTCCAATAGGAATATCAATCTTTCCTCAATTTGTTAGAGATCAATTCTTTGACGAAATAAATGAAATAATGAATTTATTATTCCAAGAATCTAGTCGTCGGAAAATGTCCGTATCCGCATATATTAGCTACCCTGGTCATAATGACATAGTACAGGCATTAAGATTGTTAATTTGCGATGAAATATCTGGATCAGGCATATGCAAAGGATGTATTGAAGGCGTTAAGGATAGAGATCTTTTTTACGAGCTACTTGAACCAGGGCAAAGGTCTCCAATCTTTGTCAAAAACACCACTCCAGGGCATACCAACATATCTTCAGACATAGCCTTTTTTTACCTTTATGCTGGTAATGAAATAGTAAGAATAGAGATGCCTTACTGGTCAGTAGAGCACAATGATATTATTGATTTGGCTCACGGGTCCTCTTTTGATCAATCTATAAGAGGACCTGGTTATCCCACAGTATTGATAGAGGCACATGAACAAGCAATAGTCACAGCAGTTGATAGAGAGTCTTTTATAGAGTTAGTTGAGTTAGCGTTAAACTCAAATGGTATAACTACACCAACATCTCAGAAAAATATTTCTAAAAGAATCCGTAATATTTAAATGAACTCAAAAAAACAAAATAGAAAAGAAAAACTCTCTAAAGAAATCATCGGAGAGGTAATAAGAGCGTCTAGCACTGAGTTTGAGACTCAATGTTACGACCTATATGGATTTCCTCCTTTGGGTTCACTTGTACTTTCAGATGATGAGAATCCTATTTTTGGAATAGTGTCACATTCTGTAACTGAGAGCTTAGATCCCTCAAGAACCCCTCGACCCAGGGGGCCAGGATTAGCAGATGTTAAATCTATATACCAAGAAAGTCCTCAGTTGAAGAATCTACTGAATAGTCGATTTACATCGATCACGGTAGGGTATATACAAAGCCAAACGGTAGTAAGAAAATTATCACCGGTACCACCCAAAATATTATCGATTACCAGAATATCTACCGAGTCAGAATTAATTGAATTTTCATCAAATTTTGATTTTGTTGCCCGACTACTAAACTCCAGTTTTGCGTCTTCAGACGACGTGCTAGCATCATTTTTGAGTATCGCCGCTAGGCTAAGACCCGAGCCTGATCAATATCTTATAGACACTGGCAAAGAGATAGCTTCATTGCTCCCAGGACAAATGCGAAGAGTTAACTTGATATTAAGGAATGCTTCTATATGAATTCTGACGAGAAGTTTGAACAACTTAAGCAAAACGTTAATGCAGAAGACGGTTGGTCAGGAGTAATAGTCGGAGGTTCATTATCAGACGGCCTAGAAGTACGTTTATCCAGTGAGTCATCTATTGAAGGTGTCAAGGTCGGTAGACTTGTAACTATTGAGGGGAAGACACATAGGTTTTTTGGACAGGTTTCTGATGTAATCTTGGAATCATCAGACAGGAACCTAAGTATTTATTCAGAAGAGATCTCTGAAGGAATAATGGCTAAAGTTGCTACAGGCACAGCTGCTTATGGCAAAATTAAAGTGCAACCTAAACTGTCAATAAAGACAAGTGATACAAGTTCCAGTCCACAGTCAGCCAAGACCGTGCCTCCTCATTTTTCAAAAGTGGCTGTCTCCGCACACTCTGACATTGAACTGATATTTGGGAAAGAAGCTCCTGGGAAATTCTGGATCGGTTCACCTTTAGACATGGAATCAAAACTTTGTTTAGATATCAATGAATTTACAAAAAGAAGTAATGGAGTATTCGGGAAAAGTGGCACAGGAAAAACATTTCTGACGAGACTATTATTAGCCGGCATACTTCAAAGCGGTAAAGCCGTAAATCTAGTATTTGACATGCATAGCGAATATGGATGGCAAGGGTATTCTGAAACTGAAAACCATCAAGTAAAGGGTTTAAAGCAATTATTCCCCTCTAAAGTGGCGATATTCTCATTAGATGAAGAACATTCAAAAAGACGAGGGCTGACACCAGATTATGTCGTCAGAATCGGATATAAAGAAATTGAACCAGAGGACGTTGAAATTCTAAGAGAATCTTTAAGCCTTTCTCCTCAGGCTGCTGATGCTGCTCACTCACTATACCGACATTACGGTAAAAACTGGTTATTGGAATTTCTCAATACTTCTGGAACAGAATCTTTCAACTCCCTAGCAAGTCAAATAAATGTTAATCAAGGCGCTTTATCTACTCTTCATCGAAGGTTAAGCGGATTCAGTCGTTATGAATTCATGGATACCACATCGGTGCACGATTCAGTTAACCAAATTCTAAGATACTTAGATCGAGGTATAAACGTTGTGTTGGAGTTTGGTAAATATGGTAGAGATACAGATGCATATATATTAGTGGCGAACCTTTTGACACGCCGAATATACGAGAGGTATGCTGAACACAAAGAAAGGGCATTGTCTGGAATTGGCGATGAACCAACACCCTTGGTAATAACTATTGAAGAAGCCCATAAATACTTGACACCCGAACTGGCAAACCAAACAATATTTGGAACCATAGCTAGGGAAATGCGTAAGTATAACGTCACCATCCTGATAGTAGATCAAAGACCAAGCCAAATAGATGAAGAGGTTATGAGTCAACTAGGTACAAAATTAGTGTGTTTATTAGACAACAATAAAGATGTTGATTCTGTTTTATCGGGGGTATCCGGGCAAAGAAAACTAAGAAGCGTTTTATCCAGCTTAGACTCACGGCAGCAAGCATTAGTTTTTGGTCATGCCTTGCCTATGCCAGTAGAAATTAGAGTTAGAGACTACGGGACTCCTGAATCATACAAAAGTTTAGGATTTACAGATCCAACAAATAAAAAAGATCTCTCTCAAATAAATCAAGATAAATCTGACCTGTTCGGATAAAAGCATTATAGATCTATGAATTACACATCATGCATATCAAAATGATGTGTAATTTCCTGAATTACGATCTTTTTAATCTCATCACGAATTTCATCTTCATCATTACAGATCGACTCTATAGAACTTTGAAACAGACATATTCTGTCAGGGAGAACGTCCGCATAGTCATTAAATCCAGTTACAGGCACTCCTTCATACAGCCCAATTAAACAATCTTGATCTTCGAAATAACTACCTACAATCTGGTCTTTTGACGGGACATCCTCTACAAGTACATCTACATTTTCCAATCGTTCTTGGAATTGTTTGGGAATGTCAGTCAAGGCATCAGTGACCAACAACTCAAATTCTGATCTTTTCATTTAAATACTCTACCTATAGAACATCATTTGTGATAAATTGCACACATAGGGCGCTACATGTCTTTGATAATTAAACAACACTCAAAACTTACGTCCCAGTTAGTAAACTGGACACTTTTCATCTTAAGTTTAGCATTAATTATTATTACTCTATACTTAATTTTTATAAATGTTCCAACAGATGCGAATCTTGGAATTTCACAACGTATATTTTACATACATGTACCTATTGCTTGGCTCGGTATGATATCAATTGTTGTTGTCGCAATAGCCTCAGCATTATATCTTTGGACCAAAAATAATAAATGGGATGACCTCGCGTACTCGACTGCTGAATATGGCATGATGTTTGCAACTTTAATTATTGTTACAGGCGCTGTATGGGCAAAGCCAGTTTGGGGGGTTTGGTGGACATGGGACTCAAAACTCACAACAACATTAATCTTATGGTTTATTTATGCAAGCTATTTGATACTAAGGGCATACGGGCCTAAAGGAATACAACAAGCCAGATACGCTGCAATAATTGCCCTTATAGGCGCTATAGACGCTCCTATAATATATTTAGCGACTCAGTGGTGGAGAACTGCACATCCCAGCTATGTTGTAGGGCCTCTAGAATCTTCCGGTGGCCTTGACCCACAAATGCGGACTGCATTTTTAGTATCTATGATTACGTTTACAGTACTGTATGTCTTCTTATTGTCCAATAGATATAAAATAAGAAGATCGGAAACTGAGCTAGATGAACTATATCAAGAGGTTTTAATAATTGAATAAACTTAGTTTAATATCAATATTCATGATTTTGTGCACTATGCCATTCTTTTTGGACACTCAACCTGTACATGCGCACAACTCTATGATCAATAATATCGAAAATGAATCTTTCGCAGACCCTCAGCAAAATGTCGAAAATGAATCCACCGACAATGAGTCTGGAAATAATTTAGGGTATGTGTTTGCTGTATTTGCAATTGTATGGGGTTTATTTTTTGCTTTTATGATACTTTTAATACGAAAACAAACCCACATAAGTTCAGAGATAGCATCTCTCAAGCAATTGTTAAAAAAAAGAGAAAACCCTTAATAGTGTAAATAATAATCAAAATGCCTGAAGATAAAACACTCGAATCACAAATGTCTGAAACTAATTTCGTGTCCACAAACCGGATTAAATTACTTATATCTGCTTTAGTATTACTCGGAGCATTATGCTATTTTGCTTTTATGGCATTTCAGGGAGCTACCGTATATTACTATACTGTCGGTGAAGCTAAAGACATCAATACTTCTAACTCTGAACAAATGTTGCGAGTAAGCGGCAAACTAGTACCTACTTCTTTTACAAGAAAGGTTAAATCAACCAAAGCATATTTCGAACTAACTGATGGTACTTATACTATGGAAGCTATCCATGACGGATTGCTTCCGGACTTGTTTTTCAATGAACACTCAGAAATTATTCTCGAGGGCTCATTTTCAGATGATCACATATTCCATAGTCAAAATGTAATAGTTAAATGTCCGTCCAAGTATGTCGCTATAGAAGAAAATCAAAGTTAACATTCATTCGGTTTGCTTACATTAGTTTTATGTTATATAGCGAACGAAGCTAACAACTCTTCTGTAGACTTAGAATCAGAAATCTTGGTCACTGCGTCAATTCTAGATTGAAAATCAGGCCTAGTTGTATCTTTATAAAGCACACCCAATGGGATTCCTCCACGATTCAATAACTCTGTTGCAGCTTTTATATCAGCAGAATCATGGCCTTCTGGTATAGGCCATGCTAGCGGTTCAATTCCTTTTTTGACACTTCCTTTTAGTAATTCATAAGTGTCATTATAAGTAGTACATGGCGATTGAACATGGACAATTGAAAATCCTGGGTGCTCCATTGCCTCAACGATGGTGTTAGCGAGGCTCTTCACCTTAGATGACATTGCTGATGCGACATATGAAACCCCCAATGTCAAATATAGTGACAATGGATTAGTTTTCTCTTCTATCTTTCCATATGGTGTAGAACTTGTGATCATTCCAGTCTCAGATGTTGGCGAACTTTGGCCTTTAGTAAGTCCATACACTCCATTATCCATAACTACAGCGCATACATTTAAATTACGTCCTGCTTGAGGGCCAATGTGCTCGAATCCAATACTTAAGAAGTCTCCATCACCAGCCACAACAACAACATTTAGTTCTGGGTTAGCCATTTTTACCCCCATAGCAATTGGAAGTGTTCTTCCATGTACTCCATGAATTCCAAACGGTTGGTCTCCTTCAAGTAGATGAACCATATTGCCTGAACAACCTATTCCTGCGACCACAACATTATTTGCCACAGCTATTCCAGTTGCGGCATGCCTTTTCTGAATTGCTGATTCGAGAGCTCTCCTAACCCCAAAATCTCCACAGCCAGGGCACCACTTAAAATCATATTCGGGATTATTTACGCTCATATTTTTAAATGTCCTTGCTTGTAACTTTCGATCTGTTGGTTTACACGTCCTATTAAATCTTTAACCGTGAATGGCAATCCCGTATATTGAGTTATCGATATTGCATTAACTCCTAAAGATCTCAGAATCATAGAGAATTGTCCTTGGTAGTTAAGTTCAGGCACTAAAACAAGTTCTTTTTGCCTTAAGTTTTCGATCATTTGAGGCGGAAGAGGGTTTAAAAACATAGTATATAACCAGGCAATATCAGCTCCCGATTCAATTAACTTGTTATAAGCTTCACGGGTCGGCCCTTTTGTTCCTCCCCATGGAACAAGCGCGATAGGTGAATCAATAGAATCAACCTCAAAATCTCCATCTTCTAAAACTTTTATTTTGTTCCATCGACGATGCGTCATCTGTACATGTCTCTCAGCAAGGTGTGTGGTATCTCCAATTCCATCATGCTCACTACCATTTGCTACATAGCTACCTGGGCCACCTGGTATTGGCATAGGAGATACATCTAACTGATCATATCTTTGATATTCGTTGGTGTTTTGATTAACAATTCTGTTTTCTACCGGAACTTTGGAAAGATCTGGCTTAGGCATATTTTGATTACGCTCTGACAAAGCCATTTCGCTGAGCAGTATAACTGGACCTTGATATCGTTCAGCCCAATTTACTGCAGTTACTGCAGCATGAAAGCATTCTTCGACTGAACCAGGAGCTATAACTGGTAACCTAATATCGCCATGAGCTGGAAACATTGTAGAAATTAAATCAGATTGCTCTGTTTTTGTTGGTAGTCCAGTAGCTGGTCCACCACGCTGAACATCAACTACAACCAGTGGAATTTCCGCCATCCAAGCTAAACCTAACCCCTCACTCATAAGTGAAAAACCTGGACCAGCAGTAGCAGTCATAGCTTTCTTGCCTGCAAAGCCAGCTCCCACCAATGCAGTTATTGCTTCTATTTCAGAGCTTACTTGATGAACAAATTTATTTGGTGCGGGCAGATTTTTTTCCATCCATACCAATATGGATGTGGCAGGGGATATCGGGTAACCTGCATAAAAATCCACTCCAGCATGCATAGCCCCAAGGCATATAGCAACATTTCCATTCATTAATACTTGGTCATAATCTGGTTTTTGAGGGGGTTTCAACTGACCAATACTAATCCCCCTATCCTTGACCTCATTTCTTCCCAGGTTCATAGCTTTTATATTAGATTTAATAATCTCTTCGTCGTTAGGTCTGCCACGAGTAAATTTCTTTGTCACAAATTCGTCAAGAATATCTTGTTTCATCGTTACAAGTTCAGCTAAAGCTCCAATCACCACCATATTGGCAGCTCTTGTATTACCAGTAGATTTAGCGAGTGCATCAAAATCAATACCTATGGCGTCATCATGGCCTGAAAGTTCAAATTCAGCACTGTTATAAACGATTACACCCTGGTCGGCTAGGGATCCAGAGTGATTCGAGTATGCTTGTTCATTGAAACAAACCAAAACATCGAGTTCGTCTCCAGAACTGAGTACCGGATTAATGGAAATTCTGGTTTGTGTCCAAGTAGGGCCACCTAGAATTTGTGAGGGGAACGTTGCAAATGTCTGTGCGTGATAGCCGGTCTGTGTAGCAGCCTGAGCTAAACCTTCAGCAGAGGTAACAACTCCTTGCCCACCTTCTCCAGCAAAACGAACAATTAAATCGTTTTTGTCCAACAATAAATCCTATTAGAGGGACTATTAAATAAACACAAAAGGTTTACCAAATAGATATATTTAAAATGTGTCATTCCAAAGTATCAGTTCAAAATCTCATATGTCAATGACCAAATCAAAACGTTTTCAACCCCTATTACTTACCCTATACAGGTGTTAAACGGTGTAATTCCTTCATGTATTCTTATTTCGAATTTTATTTGAATTTATATTCTAATTCCGAATAACTAATCCTGAATAATATAGCTAAATCCTATGGAGCATACAATTAAAAATACTACGTCAAATACTGCAATAATAGGCAGCCACATAGATACATCTGACCAAGGTCCACCAATTAAAGCTGGCGTCGATGCCTCAATTGATGCCACAAGTACAGGAACAATAACAGGCAAGAATAACAGTGGCAGCATAACTTCCCTAGCTTTTGTTTTCATAGCCATGGCGGAGAATAGAGTGCCAGCGGCTGAAATTCCCAAAGTGGAAAGCAACGCAACTGGAATAAACCCAGGAGATAATATTGGTAAATTATAAATAACTGCAAAAATTGGGAACGTTATTATTTCTACGACTAACATAAAAGTAAAAGTTGATAGAACTTTGCCTAAATAAATTGCATCTCTGCTTACTGGGGTTAATAAAAGTCCATCTAATGCGTTGTTCTCTTTTTCGATAGCAAACGTGCGCGTAAATCCTAAAACACCACCAAAAATAAATGCGATCCATAAAATACCTGGAGCAAACATCCCTACATTTTTAGGGTTTGGGCTAATCCCAAAATTAAAGACAACAATTACTAATAACGAGAAAACTAAAACTGAGACTAACGTGTCTCTTGATCTTATTTCATACATGACATCTTTCCAAAAGATAGCTAAACATGGATTAAATTTTATCCAACTAATTATTGGATTCATGTCTCAACCTATTTAAATTTGCCTGAGTATTTAAAATATTTTTCTCTAATCTCTGCAATTTCAACTGATTTAGTAACTTCTTCATATGCAATTTTCCCTTTGGACAAGATTGCGACTCTATCTCCTAGTTTTACAGCTTGATCAAAACTGTGCGTGACAAGCAGTACTGCACAGTTTGAATCCTTCAAATCGTTAATGAGTTCTCTTAATAAAGCAACTGCTGATTGGTCCAATCCGCTTTCCGGCTCATCCATTAACAATAGTTCAGGCTCATGCAAAAGGGCTCTGGCAATAGCAAATCGCTTTTGCATGCCGTGTGACATATCTCCTATTTTCCGGTCTAAAATGTCAGTGACACCTAATTTATAAGTCGTTTCTGATATACGATCGCCTAAGTTATCTACATGAAACATTCGACCAAAAAATGTTAGGTTATCTAAAGCACTCATGCCTGAATAAAGCATAGGGGTGTGGCCAACCACGCCAATAGAATTTCTTGCTTGATTGGGATTTTTATCTACAGATTTTCTCAATACATGCACAGTTCCTCGATCAGGTTTGGTAAGCATAGATATGATATTAATCAATGTTGTTTTTCCAGAACCATTAGATCCCAGAACAGATAAAACTTCTCCCGAATCAATACTAAGATTTAACCCATTGAGGACTCGAGAGCGACCAAAAGACTTAGTTAAGTCAGCCACTTCGAGAGCGGTTGTGTTGTGTTGTTCAATTTGCACTAAATGGGTCTTTAACTTATCACTCATTAAAACTAATACTGTAGTATAAGGCGCAAGTATAAACAACGTGTTACACAAGAATAAGTGCTGTTGATTGTTCAAATCAGGGAGTTGATCTGTGGCTAGTATAGAAGAATTGAAATTACAATATTTAAATATAAATCAAGAATTTGAAAATTTAGAACCAGTCACTAATGTTGATGGCATAAAAAAATCACTCCTATTATGTTTTGACAATACAGTAAGTGAACTGCAATCAGAGGTTGAGATTGAATCTGATGAATTTACCGCAGTTTGCCCTTGGACAAACTTGCCTGATTATGGCAATTTAAAAATAATTTATTTACCTGGTAAACATCTAATCGAACTTAAATCACTTAAGTACTATTTGACCCAATATCGCAATGTTGGAATTGTTCAAGAATATGCCGCAGACCGAATACTGAATGACCTTGTTGATGCATCTAAGCCTATACAAATGACTATAATTCTAAAATACAAGATCCGCGGAGGGCTTCTCACTACCGTAAAGTCAAGTTACCCACAACAGTGACTGATTTTGGGGTAAGTTTATTGTCAGGCGGCCTTGACTCGACCATTGTAACTTCTTACGCAGCTAGAGAAGTTGAATGTTTAAATGCTATAACGTTCAAATACGGACAAACTCATGTAAAAGAAATTGACTGTGCAAAAAATATCACATCGACTTTAAAAATTAACCATAAGGTTATCGATATTTCATTTGTTCAACACTTATCTTGGTATTCTTCACTAACCAACCCTGATGATTTTAAAACCCCAACCAAAAGACCCAAAAATGAAATTAGTAAAAAAATACCTATTACTTATGTTCCACTACGAAACACAATATTTCTATCTTTAGGCGCAGCTGCATTGGAAAGCGAAGTTTTAAATGCTATTGAAAACGAAAATATAAATCCATCAAACATATCTGCCAAGTTATTTATGGCGCCTAATGCCATAGACTACAGTGGTTATCCCGACTGTCGACCTGAATTTTTCGCATCTGCCCTAAATACTATAAATCTTGGAAGTAAACTATCCACTGAATACGATGTAACCATTGAAATTGTGACGCCCATAATTCATAAAACTAAAGCCGAGATAATACAGATGGGCATGGAGCTAAACTCCCCTATTGAATTAACTTGGAGCTGTTACGATGGGGGACAAGATCCATGCAACGATTGTGACTCATGCATTTTACGAGCTCGTGGTTTTCATGAATTGGGAATTAACGATCCTTCTTTAAGTGATAGTAAAAATAATGTTAGAAAAAACTAAATCGAAACACCTAATAGATTCTGGATTAGTTAAATTAAGCAAAATGAGCTCAGGGCAACCTGAAATCTTTATATCGGTCCAAGGCGAAGGGGTTTTTGCAGGCACTCCATGTATTTTCATAAGATTAGCCTTATGTAACTTAAGCTGTTCTTGGTGCGACACGAAATACACATGGGACTGGAAGAATTACCAATATGCTAATCACGTAACAGCGTTACATGGCGATGATATTTACTCAATAGTTAAGAAGTATAACCATAAACATGTAGTAATAACTGGCGGAGAGCCATTATTGCAACAACATGCTCTTCAGCCATTGATTACTTCATTATCTCAAAATGACTATACTGTAGAAATTGAAACTAATGGCACAATAGCTCCGATAACTCCTATTTTTAAACTAGTTAATCAATGGAATATATCGCCAAAATTAAAGAATGCCGGAAATTCGCAAAACAAACAAACAGCACTAGAAATATTGGCTACCTATAAATCACACCCTAATGCTTATTTAAAATTTGTGATTGTTGAGCAAGACGATATTTCAGAGGCTATTAGATTAGCAAACTCATTAAGTTTCCCAACTGATCGATTAATATTTATGCCAGAAGGGGCTAGTGGTCCAAAATTAATAAATAAAAGTGAATGGCTTAGGGATTACTGTATAAAAAGTGGATTGCGATACTCATCACGATTACATGTTTTACTTTGGCAGGGCGTTAGAGGGAAATAAATAGTATCATTAGAAAACGATAATTCGTATCCGATTATTCATCCGGGAGGTTGTAAATTTGAAATTCACACGATATGAAACTAATGGAAATGTGGAGTATGGAATCGTATCAGGCGATATGGTCAATAAGATTACAACAGAACCATGGAATAACTATGAGGTTTCTTCAGACACACAACCTCTTTCCTCAGTTAAAATACTGGCCCCTACACTGCCGTCCAAAATAATTGCAATCGGGCTCAACTATAAGAGTCACCTTGGTGATCGAACTCCTCCATCAGTCCCTGAACCATTTATTAAAACTCCATCTTGTGTTGTTGGGCCAAACGATTGTATTGTCTTGCCTCCAGACTCAAATATCGTTCAAGAGGAAGCTGAATTAGCTATAGTGTTTGGGAAAACCTGCCGAAATGCCACAAAAGAAAATGCTCTTGATTATGTATTTGGATACACATGTGCTAATGACGTTAGCGAAAGGGATTGGCAAAAGAATGACCTTCAATGGACTAGAGCTAAATCATCTGACACATTCGGTCCAATTGGACCATTTATAGTAACTGGACTAGACCCATCTAATTTGGCTATAAGTGCGAAATTAAATGGTGAAACAGTACAGTCAAGTAATACTTCAGACTTATTGTTTGATGTGCCATCAATAATAGAATGGGTTAGTAAATTTATCACAATGGAACCTGGCGATTTAATTTTGACAGGAACGCCTGGCACTACCGCAACATTAAACGACGGAGACACTGTAGAGATTGAGGTAGAGGGAATCGGCGTGCTGTCTAATTGCGTGACAAACAATAGGAACGGATTGTGTTAAAAAATTTGGTCTAATCTCAACAATAATAAACTTCTACCATCACCAAGAGACCAATAGTAAATAAGATAAACTCCTGCTCCCACCATGGCTAAATTTCCTATCGGTTCAACAAATGGGAATACTTTAAGTAAAATTTTGCGCACCAGCTCCTTGAAGAAAACGGCTCCAAGCGCAACTGCAATCATTACTACACCCATTCCGATACCATAGCTGAGAGAACTAATTATTGTCTCTAATACACCATGTGTTGTAACTGACTTCCCTGTAACGATTCCTACTGCTGCCAAAAATATTGGTAATGCACAACTAACCGAAGCAACTGCATAACCTATTCCAAATAAAAAAACATTTCTAATACCTTTTCCTTGGCCTATGTTAATCCTGCTTGCAGCTATAATTCCTGCTTTTTTCTTGAATATGATCAGAGAAACTCCAAACAAAGTAATTATTATGCCTACAAACAAACCAGCCAAAGGTAAATATTGACCCACTATAGACCCCCCAGCAGCTACAACCAAACCCACAATACCAAAAACTACAACAAACCCAATGGTCGTAACCAATCCAATTAAAATCGCCCTAAAGCTATTAACTAACAAATTATCTCTATTTGCATCTTCAGATAGTTGGTACCCTACATAAGCAGGAAACATCGCCGCTCCACATGGATTAAAAGCTGCGACCATTCCAGCAGAGAATGCGAATAATAATGGGACATCAAACATTAAAACACTCCAAAATAACTCATTAGCTTAATTTCATTAAAACCTAATCATATGATTCATATACTAAAGCAGCTTTATTAATATTTTATTAATTTTACTAGTTGTTTGCATGTAGTAGCATCTTTTAATTTTTTATTAGGAAATCGATTTTTTGAAGCTCAACTTAGAATTGCAACTTAAATAACTAAGGTTTAGTATTACATTAACTATGAAATAGATCTCATGGCAGTTGATGAAAGTACTGAATTGTTCTCAAATATATAAAACTTAAGCGTACTCATTAAAAATAAAATATTATGACTCAAATTCAAGATAAAACAGGAAATGGCAGAGTTATTCAAATACTTCCAGAGGAACTGGAAGAATTTGAAAACGAGGTAAAAAGATTCCAAGCTGGCGAGTGGAATACAGAACATGAATTCATGGCTTTTAGACTTCGTCAAGGAGTCTATGGGCAACGCCAATCTGACGTCCAAATGGTTAGAGTCAAAGCGCCATTTGGGGGGCTAACAGCCGACCAGTTAGAAGCATTATCTATATTTGCAGAGAAATATACTCCCCTTAGAAAAGGTCATATAACTACTAGGGAAAATATTCAATTTCATCATGTCAAACTTGAAGATGCTGCAGCTGGATTACATATATTAGCCGAAGCCGGATTAAGCACGAGAGAAGCTTGTGGTAACACCGTTAGAAACGTAACCGGCTGCCCGATGGCTGGCGTATGTGGAGATGAACCATTCGATGTGACACCATATGCCGCAGCTTATGCTCGTTATTTTGTTAGACATCCCTTTAGTCAATCAATGCCACGAAAAATTAAGTCAGCTTTTTCCGGATGCAAAAGTGACTGTGCGATAACTCCAATTCATGATGTAGGATTTATACCTAAAATTAAAGATGGGGTAAAAGGATTTGAGATGTTTATGGGTGGGGGCACATCTATTATGCCTCGCATGGCGCCTACGCTTTATGATTTTGTTAGCGAAAACGAATACTTAAAAGTCACAGAAGCCGCTATAAGAGTCTTTCACAAATCCAACGAATTAAGACGAAACCGTATGAAGGCTCGTGTGAAATTTTTAATCGATCGGATTGGGATTGATGAGTTTAGATCATTAGTTGAAAAGGAGATGGAGGGCGATTGGGCTAAAAAGTCATTTGATCCCAAAAATCTACTTTTTATCGAAGATGAACTTATAGATGCTCCTAATCTAGATGCGAATTTCAAGCAACCAAATTCACCTGAACCAAGGTTCGAGCAATGGCGCGAATCTAATGTAGAACTTCAAAAGCAAGCTGGATATCAAGCTGTTGGAGTTAAAGTAAAGCTGGGTGATCTAAGTGTCAACCAATTCCAAAGCTTGGCAACTTTATCTCGCAAATTTGCTGGGGGACGATGTCGAATTACTCACCAGCAAAATTTAACCTTCAGGTGGGTCCCACAAAATGCTTTATATGAATTATGGACTGAACTAGAAAAAATTGGGTTAGGCGATAGTGGTGTGCATCAAATTAGTGATGTAGTTTCTTGTCCTGGAACGGACAGTTGTAAACTAGGTATCACGTCCTCTATGGGTCTAGCAAGAGCTCTTGAAAGCGTGATCGAAGAACTAAACATCGATGATCCTTTGGTTAAAAAGATGCATGTCAAAATGAGTGGCTGTCCAAATGGGTGTGGACAGCACCATATAGCTGATATCGGGTTTCATGGAGCTGCAGCCAAGGCTCCTGGAGGACAAGTTCCAGCGTACGAGCTATTTCTTGGTGGAAGCTATGCTGCGAAGGATCCGCGTTTTGGAATTAGGGTTAAATCCAAAATACCTGCCAAAAATGCTCCTGACGCGCTAAAAACGATAATCCACATGTATGTGTCTGAGCGAAACGAAAATGAAGAGTTCAAAGATTTTGCTGTTCGTGTTGGCTCAGAAAAGTTTGAAGAAGCACTTGAAATGTATAAAGATGTGGGGGAATTAAACCGCGACACCTTACCTAAATATATGGATTGGGACAAAACCATTAAGTACGTCTTAGAAAGAGGCGAGGGCGAGTGTATGGTATAGGCCTCTACTTAAATTATATTATTACTTCATTTTAATGATCTCGAATAATATTATTGAATTTGGTATGGCCGAAAGTTAATTGAATCAACTATAAGATTTAATTTTTATTCAAAATATAAAAGTGAGGATGTTGATATGAACGTTGATACAACAATTTGCAGGATATTAAAAGCTGAGGGGATCGATTGGATAGCAGCTTTCCCTCATCAGTCTATTATAGACGTGGCTGCTAAAGAAGGAATCAAACCTGTAATCGTAAGGCAGGAACGAGCAGGCGTAAACATGGCGGATGCATTAAGTCGAGTCACTAATGGCAAAACTATTGGGGTATTCACAATGCAATATGGCCCTGGTGCCGAAAATGCTTTTAGTGGTGTTGCCCAGGCATACGCAGACTCAGTCCCGATACTGTTATTACCTGGAGGAAATCCTCAAGACCGTGTGGGCGTTCATCCTAACTTCGACTCCTTGGACCATTATAAGGGAATAACTAAATGGGCTTCTTCCATTAATTCAGCAGACCGAACCGTTGATGTAATGAGGTCAGCTTTTAGTAATTTAAGAAATGGCCGCCCTGGTCCCGTTTTAGTAGAAATTCCTATTGATGTTGCCACACAGGAAGTCACGAATTATAACTACACACCAGTTAAACAAAATCGCTCCGCTGCAGACCCTCAAGATGTATCTGATTTAGTAGATGCTATTGTCAGATCAACTCAACCGGTAATTACTGCTGGCCAGGGAGTTATGTATTCAGATGCTACATCAGAGCTAATTGAACTGTCAGAATTAACAGGAATCCCGGTAGTCACAACCCTTGCTGGCAAAAGTGGATTCCCTGAAAATCATCCTCTTTCATTAGGATGTGCGGCTCGCACTGCTACTGGAATGTCAGCACACTTTTTAAATGAAACTGACTTGATAATTGGAATAGGCACAAGTTTTACTAAATCGGTTTTCGGGTTTCCTGTTCCAGACCAAGCGCAAATTATTCAAATAACTAACCATGCCGAAGATATTCATAAAGACTATTCCATAAATTACGGAGCTGTCGGCGACGCAAAGCTCGTTATTAAACAAATGATTGAGGAACTTAAAAATAGAAAATTTCAACCTAGGGAAGGCGTTTCAAATCTAATTGATCAACAAAGAACGTTGTGGATGAATCAATGGGAACCAAAGCTGTCCTCATCTGAAATTCCTATAAACCCATATCGAGTATTCCGAGAGATTGAAAAAACTGTTGATGTGTCAAACACCATTGTTACTCATGACTCAGGATATCCTAGAGATCAACTTGTTCCTTTCTGGAAACCTGTTACACAACATGGTTATATCGGATGGGGTAAATCTACTCAATTAGGTTATGGGCTGGGCCTTGCAATAGGAGCCAAACTTGCACAACCAGAAAAAACGGTAATCAATTTTATGGGAGATGCGGCTTTCGGAATGTCTGGACTAGATATAGAGACTGCAACTCGTAACAAGATCGGTATAACTACCGTTGTTTTACGTAATGGAGTTATGACAGGCTATGCGGCTAACTACATGCCAGTTGCAGCAGACACATATGGCAGTAACCAGCTAGAAGGCGATTATGCTGCTGTGGCAAAAGGCTTGGGAGCACATGGCGAAAGAATCGATAAAATCGAGGACATTTCCTCAGGGATGAATCGCGCTTTAGCAGCGAATAAAAAAGGTCAACCTGCTCTGTTAGAAATTATAACCAAAGAAGAGCCAGAAGTATCTAAGTATTGGTAAATTATAAGTTCTAAGGAATATTAATGAAGATAAAGATTATTAGCTTTGCTTTTGCGACAATGTTGTCTCTCCTTTTCATAGGATGTGGAAGTAGCGCAGAGTCAAATGTGGAATCTAGCGTAGGAATCGCAGGTTCTAATCAAGTTGAAGAATCTACTGCTACTGAATCTGTTGATACTAATTCAATTAGCCCAGATAATACACCTACACCTACACCTA
>QGNM01000030.1 GCA_003228095.2 Chloroflexota bacterium
AAAAATGTTTGCCACGTAACTTCCGTAGTGTGCTGAAATTGGTAATTAAAAGCTTCCTTAATTTTTTGCGTTGAGGCTGTCCACCGGTACTTGATGAAGTTTAAACCGGCACTGTTTGACTCAGATTGTAATCTGGACTGCCATGAAAGTTCTGTTAGAGAAGATAACAATAATGAAGGAAGTCTAATCATTTTTGTGTGTATTGACATAGCCATTTCTGACCAGGTGATTGTGCCGTCTCCAGCAATGTTATATGTGCCTGTAAACTGGTTTAGGATGGATGTTTTAATCAAGTTGACTACATCATCCTCATGAATAAATTGCATCGGAGGATTATGGTTTTTCATCCCTACAAGTAACGGCTTTTGAAATGCTCGGGATATGAAGTTGTTTGCATTAGGTCCCATAACTGGACACCCGCGTAAAATTAATGTTTTTGTTGAGGGATTATTTGACGCAAACTCTTTGATTAAAAGTTCTGATTTTGCTTTGTCTACAGCATACTGAAACCGATTTGTTGGTCTTATGACAGAATTTTCATTTAGCCATTGAGGATTATCTGAGTGAGCTCCGTATATAGTTGTACTACTAAAGTATATGAGTTGGTTTATTTTCACTATTTCAGTAGCACGCAACGCATTTAAGGTTCCAAGCAGATTTACTTTTTCAGTTTGGATTGTGTTATGAGATGGTTGTAGTATAAACGAAAGGTGGACCAAGACGTCAGGTTTGAACTTTGACAGCAAATCATCAAAAGGACGTGTTACATCATGAATTACATGGCTAGTTTTTTTATGTAATTCAATGTTTGGTAATTTTACATCCAAAGATAGAATAGACTTTACCCAGGGTTCTTTTTCGAGCTTCTTAATTAAACATGAGCCAACGTAACCAGATCCTCCAGTAATCGCTATTTTCATATTTGTTTTACTTTTTAAACCTGGTTAGTTTGATCCATAAAATCAAATTTTAAATTTCCAAGTCCTGGAACATCGAAAGCCATAGTGATTTTATGAGGATTTGTATCTAGATTTAAGTTGTCAACTTGAATGGTTATGTCGCTATTCATAGCCAGAGTAAAAGTGTTAGATTCAGAAACCTGGTCGAAACATTGAAGTTTTTGATTTTGCCAAAAGAAACAAGTTGTTATGTCTAGAATTTTATCGTCTACTTGCAGTGGCATCATTTTGTGTGCGTAGCCTGATCCTAAAGAATTTCTTAATTGAAACTGAAATCCTGCGTCAATATTTTTAAGGCTACCTTTAACGTATAGTTTTCTTAGAAGAAACCCTGGGACACTTACCATTCTAATATTCTCCAATGTTTATAGTGATTTCCTTTTCATCTCAAAAATAGCTCTTTCTTTTTCTATTGCGCTCTCTGGTAGTGGGTTAATTTGATTTCCAGTACTGGCATAAGAATATATTTCAGCTATTCGCTCCAACAGAATACTAACATTCAATGCTTGTCGCAAATTAGATCCGACAGTCACGGCCCCATGATTACTAATCAGTGCTGCATTTTTATCTCCCAAAGCTTCACATACATTTTTTGCCAATTCTTCAGAACCTGGAAATGCATATTCTGAAACTTCTATGGAGCCTCCTATATATATAACCATTTCATCTAAGATTGGGGGAATCCCACCCGAACTTAAGGCTGCTACTGATGAAAATGTTGAGTGCGTGTGAATCACTGCGTTTACATCTGGTCTAGTACTGTATATTTCTAAATGTAATAAAGACTCAGAAGAAGGAATTCCTGAACTTTCCATAGACTCTAATTCTTTGTCAACAACTACAATGTCTTGGTCTTCTAATTCAGAATAATGTACCCCCATCGGTGTTATAGCCATGTACTCTGATTCATTATTCGGCATCCTCATACTGACGTTTCCACTAGATCCCGTTACCAAACCTAAGTTTGCCATTTCACGAGCAATACCAGCTACTTGAGATTTTTCATTTATAAAATTTTGAGTATTCATTGTATCGTTAAGTTTAGTTGTTTATGGAATTCAATTTTGCTGACATAACCTTCCATTCATCATATAAGCCTTGATATTCTAGAGCTGTTAAAGGTTTTGGGCTTCTCAAATTGAGATTTCGTTTATTTTGGATGCTTGCTTCCGCCAGTGAGGACTGTTCATTTATAGCAGTAATCCCTGCTATAAACCCTCCGATGGCATTTGAGTTGTGAGTATTGCCAACATAGATCTCTCTGTTTAGAACATCCGTAATTATTTGTATGAAGGTATCAGATTTTGCCATGCCTCCCGCTAAATACACGTCCTTAGGTTTGCGACCTACAATACTTTCAATTTGAGATAATCTTGCTTTGATTGTATAAGAGATTGATTCTAAAGCAGCGCGGGCTAAGTGCCCATCACCCCTTTCATTCATTGTGATAGGAGTTGGAAAAAGAATTCCTCCGGTCGTTATACCTATTTCACTCATATTAATTTGTTCTTTCGCAAGGAACATAGAAGTGCCTTCAGCACCAGGAACTACTTCGCTAGCCATATTATCTAAATGAGTAAAGTTTTGACGTAAAGTTTTTGCTAGCCAATTGTATGAATGTCCAGTGTCTCCAGCAGTTAATTCAGTAACCCAGTAAGCTTGTAAGGCATGGCAGCCAAACCAGCTGGAAGCATCCTTAGATATAATTGGTGTTTTAGTAACCCATTGGATAGGACTGCTCCATCCTGAAATAATTGCCACATCGTTTGGATTCGTTGCTCCAATTCCTAATGAACCGCACTGCGTATCGGCTCCAGCAGAGGTTACAGTGGTTCCAATAGGTAAGTTAGTTTTTTTAGATACACTTTTGGTGACTTTCCCAGCGAATTCTCCGATATTTAATAAAGGCACAGTATCGTCAATTGGTAGGTCTAGTAACTCAGATAATTCAGTGGCCCAGGTTTTGGTGGAAATATTTAATAATCCTGCTTCTCCAGCGATCGTGGTTTCAGAAATAATTTCCCCAGTTAAACTCCAAATTATCCAATCCCCTAAAGTTATAACCTTTGCGATTTTGTGATATTTATCAGGAGAATGTCGCTTTATCCACTCTAGTTTGGCATTAGCAAATAAGAACGAAGGTAACCTTCCTGTAGTTTTATATATTTCTTCTTTATGTTTTGAATCTATTTCTGACCCTTCGAATATAGCACGCAAATCAATATTAGGGCCGATATATATTTCATGATTGTCTCGGTCAAGCATTGTGATGGCTTGCCTCATACTAGTTACAGCGACTGCTTTGATTTCGACATTAGTCGATTCTATTGTTCTACTTATGACAGAGTATACTGAGTTTATTATTTGAGTCGGATCATATTCTCTTCCTAAAGGCAGTTGATCATCTAAAATGCTGGCTGGCCAATTGATTTGATTAGTTTTCAAAACAACTCCATTATTGTCGACGATATGGCATCGTATACAACTGGTTCCTGCATCTAAGACCAAGACAGAAAAATTAGATATGATTGAGTACCTCTGGGTTTATTATGTTGACAGGCTTTACGTTATTCAAGAAACGGATTAAATCAGTTGTTAACATGTTCGAGTGTCTTTCTATTGTTTCGTGAGTGGCTCCTGCTATATGAGGAGTTAATAACAAGTTATTATTTTCAAATAGGGGACTGTCTGGCGCAACTGGATGAGTGTCAAATACATCAATTGCTGCCCCAGATAAATGACCAGAATTTAAAGATTTGACTAACTCTTTTTGATCCACTATTGATACTCCGGAAACAGTTATCAGTGCTGAACCCTTTTTCATCTGCGACAACCTTTTTGCATTCATAAATCCTATAGTTTCTTGATTTAGAGGAGCTACGGTAACTAGAAAGTCTGATTTTGATATCAATTCATCAACGTTTGTAAGGCGTACATTTTTAGGGGCTATTTTTAGATAAGGGTCATGTGACAAAATCTCCATACCTAGTTTATACATTAATGCGGCAATCTCCCTTCCGATAGCGCCCATTCCGAGCAACCCTATTTTCTTCCCTTCGAGTTCGCTGCCTCTAAATTCTCTATACGGGTCAGTAGGGTTTTTCCACATGCCAGAGTGAACATAATTGTTAGCAGCAGTCGTTTTGCGCGCGATATTCAAGGTGACGGATAAAACGTATTCTGCGACGGCCCTTGCATTACGTGCCGGCGTGTTTACAACAGCTATATTATGTTCTGTGGCTGAATCTATATCAACATGATTAATAGCTGACCTACATATTCCAATGAACTTTAATGTGTTAACTTGAGTAAGCGTTTCTTCAAATATAAAAT
Source organism: Chloroflexota bacterium (assembly GCA_003228095.2). GTDB lineage: Bacteria > Chloroflexota > Dehalococcoidia > Lucifugimonadales > UBA2962 > UBA2962. The sequence continues at coordinate 4,293 of QGNM01000030.1, forward strand.
CTGATTCAATTAGAACTGCTATTGATTTGTGGGAATTAATTAGGCTAGCCATCTCATCAGGATCTCTTAACTTCATACTCTTAAGCCAGCTAGAATAAGTTATATCGAAACTAGCACTAAGTTGCTCAATATATGTTTTTGAAAATGGAGCAAGTATTAATACGTGTGGTTTAGACATTTTAAAGCACTCTATTAACGACTTGTTATATTTAATTTATTTATAATCGAAATAAAAAAAAACTTTGTCATTATAGTTGTTTTTTCAATGCGGGTTAGCGAAATTCGACTAGAGAAAACCTCATACTCTTCCTCTTCGATCTTATCTAATATGCGAGAGTATAAGTTATGCAATATTGCAGTGCAGCCTCTTGCGTCTTTATCTAAAAACTCTAATAAATTAATGCCCGAATCAAAGTAGCAACGAGCACGCTTAACTTGGAAGTGCATTAGTTGTTTAAAATTATCATTCACCTGGCCATTTAACATGTCCGCTTCTTTATATCCGTATTGGTTCATTTCATCTTGTGGTATATATATTCGATTGCGCTCAGAATCTTCACTAAGATCACGCATAATATTTGTCAATTGCATTGCAATGCCTAAATCGATTGCATATTGACTTGCCTTTGAATTTTTATATCCAAATATATTGATACTTATTAAACCTACAATTGAGGCTACTTTGTAGCAATAGTCTTTAAGTTCGTTGAAGTTTAAAAATCTGGACTTTGTTAGATCCATCTCTACGCCATTAATCAGTTCATGGAAATAACTAATTGGGATTTCAAATTTATTAATGGTATCGATCAAAGCAGGTATTATCGGATCGTTGGTAAATTTACCATCTACGCTCAGTTTTAGTTCTCTTTTTAAATTTACAAACTGATCCGATCGATTCTCTGTCTCTTTGTCGTCTGATATATCATCACAATATCTGCAAAAAGCATATACGGCATAAATTGCCATGCGTTTGTGTTTGGGTAGTGTTACAAATGCATAGTAAAAATTTTTCGCCTGTGATTTAGTAATATCGGCGCATATTTTATATGAATCTTTGAGATAAGCTTCCATACAATTAAATCACTAAATTATCCATAATTCTTAAATTAGATATTGAGCTACGTGTATACACTGTTTTAGCGGAATAGTTGCTCTATGAATCCGTGTAAAACTTGTTAAACGCCCATGATTTGCACCGCAATATTTCTATGCGATATTTGATTTGCTTTGTCAGCATCTAGTTCAATTACAAAGACTCTTTGCCACTGACCAAGAACCATTTTATTGTCGCTTATTGGTATTGATTCGCTGGTTCCTAATACCAAACTCTGACAATGGGAATGACCATTCGGACATTCATCTTCATGCATGTTAACAGTTCTAACGTGGAAGTCATTATGTCTGTAATGTGCGGCTTTTGGAGCCAATCTTTCTATAAATGAGGAAAAATCAGTCATTAATAATGGTTCATCTTCTTGTATGACAACTGCAGCCGTAGTGTGTTGTGAGAACACACAGACTAAACCGTTGGAAATTTTAGATGAATTTACAAGGTCCGTTACCTGATTAGTTATATCGAAAAACTTTGGTGATCCGGATGTTTCTACCTTCAACACTGAAAAATTAGTATTGAATATAGCTTTATCAACTTTAGTTTCAATATTCATTATTATTTAATTCCTCAAGCCTGTAATTTCCTGTGAGGTCACCATATGAGATTATTCCATTTACTTGGAAGGTTGAACCCTAACATATTTTTATTAAGTGTTTCAATAATTATTGCATAGTGTAACGAGGTATGTTGATTAGCATTTAGATTGTACTTGTTAATCATTTTTACTATTGTATTCTCTAAATCTACCTAAAGCACATAACGGCCAGTATATTCTATACATATGATAATTAATCATAAACCCTGCTGGCAAAGCAATATCGCTCCGTTTCTGTCCTCCGTCATCGGTTTCAGAAGTATCCGGTCTCATGCCGATTCCGTATCCAGGAAAGCCTGTCCCTGTGAATTCGGGTTCATTCCATGAACCATCTTCGTTTTGGGTTGTAATCAAATAGTTTATCCCTCTTAATACGTGTTCGCTGTTACCTTTATCTGCAGCAATAAGTGATATTAAAGACCAAGCGGTTTGAGAAGCTGTGCTCGGGCCTTTGCCATGGAGAGAAGGGTCGACGTAGGAAGCAGGAGTTTCCCCCCAACCCCCATCACTATTTTGATGGTCTTCTAACCAAGAGGATGCTTTTTTCACTGCTTCGTGTTCTGGATCTATTCCGATTGCCCGCAATGCCGGTAGAACTGAACCGATCCCATATATGTAATTAACGCCCCATCTACCAAACCACGAGCCATCATTTTCTTGCTCTAAAAGCACATAATTCAACGCTTTTTCTATTACGGCTGAGTATTGATCCACTCCTAAAGTACCCAGTAATTCTAAAACATGAGCCGTTACATCCACACTTGGGGGGTCAATTGTTTCTCCAAAATCAGAAAATGGGATTCTAGCTATAAAAGATCTCATGTTGTCTTTATCAAAAGATGCCCATCCTCCATTTTTACTTTGCATTCCTTCAATCCACTGAACGCATCTCGCGATGGACCTCTTTTTATCTTCTTTATCTTTAAGGTCAATCTTATGTAGCGCAGTTGCTACTACAGCGGCATCATCAATGTCTGGATAATGTTGATTTTCGAATTCAAATGCCCAGCCTCCTGACCGGACGTTATTTGCTTTAACTTGCCAGTCACCTTCACTTTTTATCTGTTTGTCTATTAACCATTCTCCAGCCTTTTGTAATCTGGCATCATTTGCTTTAATTCCAGAGTCTAAAAGCGAAATTATTGCTAGTCCAGTATCCCAAATTGGCGATACACATGCCTGAACTCTCAAACTATCTTTATCTTCAATTTCAAAAGCTTTGAAACCACCTAAAGCTTTTTTTATTACAGGGTGATCTAAACCGTATCCAGATGTATACAAGGCCATAATTGAGTAAACCCATGGAGGTTGGATACCTCCCCAACTACCGTCAGCTTCTTGATGCTCGAGTATCCACTGTTCACTTTTTTTTAACGCTAAGTCTCTGGTCGGTTTAATTGGAAGTTTATCTAGTAATCTTAGAACTTGGTCAGCCGCATAAAAAAACGTTTCCCATCCAATTTGGTTAGAAGGTGACCCAACCGAGTAATCGACATTATCAATACCATTCGAGAAAAGCTCGTCAACTCTGAGATTTTCTGGTAATTGACGGATAGGTTTTTTGTCCATGAGAATCAACAGTGGAACAATTGTTGATCTTGCCCAACTTGAAAACTCATAAATGTTAATCGGTAACCAGTTGGGCAATAAAATTAACTCAGCAGGCATTATAGGAATTCCATCCCACTTCCACTGGTCTAATAATGAAAGCCAAATTTTTGTAAAGACTCTAGTCTTTTCAATTCCACCTTTACTACAAATAAATTTTTTAGCTTTAAGCATCGATTCATCATTTTCGGAATACCCGGCGATTTTTAGCGCTAAATAACACTCGACTGACGTGGATAAATCACCAGGAGCTCCATAGTATTGGCCCCAAGTACCATCCTTGCGCTGTTGGCTTATTATGTGGTTACTTAGCTTAGAAAACTTCTTTTCATCCTGTATTCCTAAAAAATAATGAAGCAGTATAAATTCAGCTTCCATAGTTGGATTAGATTCTAGTTCTCCCCACCAGAATCCATCAATGAATTGCTCTCTGAATAAATAACCTTGAGTTCTCTCAATCACAGTGTTGAGACTTGTTTGCATTTGCTGTGAAATTTGTGGATTCATATGCTATTTATGCCTACCGGAACTTAAACTGAATAAATAATCTTCAGATGTAGATAGAATTCCTATCGTAAAGGTTAAGATTTTTCTAGCTTTTCTAACTTGCAGAAATATCTGTAAGATCTTTTTAATGTCTCCAGGATTGGTTGCAACATGCTTTAATCCATTCAAAATGTTACGAGATTTCTTGTTGCTTGCCGCCTCCACAATAAAAGGAGGTAGTTTTTGTTCCATTGGATCCAGAACTACCCTAACGACTATGTGTTCAATGTTGTGTTTAATAGCTTCTTGGCTAACCCAATAACTTTCCATGTCTATTACATCAACGGGGAAGTTTTCCCCAACCCAAGTTTTCAGATTATCATTATAGATAAACCCATCCACCGTCATGCAAGAACCTATCCGCACAGGTGCCCCGGCTTCATTTAGGTATGTGTTGAGGCTTAGGATACTATGTTCATTCATAATGACCGTATTCTCAGCAATGTTAGTTGTCCAGAAGGCAGGAGAACCAGGAATGCCCCACAGTTTGTTACATATGAATGATGTGCCTGTCTGCACATTTTTTTTAACCGATCCGGAAAATCCAGCAGAGATTAATACATTTGGTTTATAGCATTCGATTAGTGTGTTTGTAGCACTTACCGCATTTTCCTTACCCATGCCACTTTCTATAACTATGACTTCAGGAAGCATCTTAGATGTAAAAACAGTTCGATTCCCTTGGTTATGTTTATGGCTAATAAACTCATTGTTGGAAAGGAACTCTGTAAGTTCTTCTCTAAGTGCAATCACAATTCCTATCACTATCCTGCGCCAACTCCAGTTTTGCTAATTGCGCCTCCGAGGGCCATTTTGACCCCAGAAACTGGGTTACTGATGGCATCATATATCGACGCGGACTCAAATCCACAGTGCATTAAACAATTTGCACATCGTGGATCTTTTCCTGGCCCATACTTATTCCATAAGTCATCGGACATCAAGTCTTTGAAATTTTCAGTATGTCGATCTCCTAGCAAATAGCAGGGTTCCCTCCAGCCAGATACAGTATAAGTCGGGTTCGACCAAGCGGTGCAATCGTATTCTCTATCGCCTCTTAAAAAATCAAGATATAGCGGGCTATTGTAGAAACGAATGCCATGTTTTGGGTCTAGTATCCGAGTGAATACATTACGAGCCTTTTTACGAGATATAAACAAATCCTGATTTGGTACAGAATCGAACTGATATCCTGGGGATACCATACAACCTTCGACTCCCATATCAGTCAGCATTTTAAACATCTCAAGCATGTCTTTTTCGTCTACCCCATTAAAAATTGTTGTATTTGAAGTAACTCTATATCCGTTTTCGATAGCTACTTTCATTGCTCGGATAGCAATTTTCCATACGCCTTTCCTGTATACGGAGATGTCGTGTGCTTCTTCCATTCCATCCATATGGACCACAAAACAAAAGTATTTTGAAGGAGGTATTTTTTTCATTACACGTTCCATTAGCAAGGCATTTGTACACATGTACACGAATCGTTTTTGAGCAATAATTTTAGCGACTATTTCGTCTATATCAGGGTGCATTGTAGGTTCTCCACCTGCAATTGATACAATTGGAGCATCTGACTCATTTACAGCATTCAGGCATTGGTCTACGGTCATCAAGCGATCTATAACCGATTCATATTCTCGAATCCTGCCACATCCTTCACAGGCTAAGTTGCAGGCTTCTAGAGGTTCCAACATGGTAACTAACGGAAATTTTTTCTTACCCATCAAGTAACGATTTTTTATCATGTACCAGCCAAGCTTGACTGCCAGTTCCTTAGGTCTAGACATTTTGTTTTATCCTCAACGTATTTTTCAAAATTTGCATTATTAAGATTGTGTTATTGGCCTAAACTGTCCTGAAGTTCATATATTAAGCAGATATCAATTCGTAATTAGACAATATAATAACCCTTAACTCAGAATGCAACATGTTTTTCAATGATCCCTGGTGACTAAAAATTGAACCAATTCTTCAAACTTATTCACAAAGCCATCTTCAACTCTTGCCGAATGAAATGATTCTAAAGCAGCATCAGAATATTTATATGTCAGACTTTTTATATAATTTTTAGTGCCAATCGTATCCATTATATTAAGCACTTCCTCTACATCATTTTGCTTTAATTCATTCTTGGAATAAATAGTCTCTAAGATTTTAGATTGTTTTTTGTCAGCTTTAGACAGGGCGTGAACTACTGGCAGAGAATTTTTTTTCCTCGCTATGTCTTGCCCCACGGGTTTCCCGGTTTTTTCCGCATCTCCCCAAATACCTAAAACGTCATCAGTAATTTGAAACAAATACCCCAAAGCTTTACCAGAACCTCGAAAAGCTGCGATTACTCTTTTGTCTTGAGATCCAATATGTGCACCGAGCTCCATAGAGCAGCGTATAAGAGATCCTGTTTTACGGCTAATCATATCAAGGTACTCTTGAGTAGTAATGTTACGCCGACTTTCGTATGAAAGGTCTAGGAATTGCCCCTCGATCATTTCCAGGTATCCGGTTGACATTATTTTATTTATTGTCACTGCATCAGCATCTTTGATAGTTAAATTAAGTAATTCCGATAGAGTTATATCGGCAATTGAACGCAGTACATTACCAGCAACAATTGCTTTAGGCTCCCCCCATACACACCAAAGTGTTGGTCGGTGATGTCTAATTTCATCCTGATCCTGTATATCGTCATGGAATAATGAAAAATTGTGTATATATTCCAGAGCAATAGCCGTTTTAATTGCTTGATCTACGCTACCACCAGTTGCTTCTGCAGCAAATAGGCATAAAGTTGGCCTTAGTAGCTTTCCGCCACTAATATTTATTGGGTTACCAAATTTATCGGTCCAACCCATACCGTAGCTTAAAATGTTATTTAAGTTCTCGTTAGAACTGCTTAATAGAGAGCAGCATTTGTATTGTAAGCCAGACTTTAAAGCGGAGTTAATATCGGGCTTATATTGGTCGAATATAGATGGTAATTGATCAACCATATGAAGTTCTTTAGTTTTATGTTTTTAATTGTCGGAAATAGTTAATGTACAGAGTTCATGTAAAAGTGTCTAATTTCTAAGTTCCCGATGACACAGATGTTTTTACGCCGTGAATGCAACAAGATCCAATCAAAAATGCTAGCATTGACTTTTAGAAAGTGTCAATCTGACTTTTGATTACTGGAATTGTGTTTTTTTTCACTTGTCAATATTTTTGGCATTGTGCTATAGTCGCCACACGTTCACACTATATATATAAACCGTTAAAAAACCTTATGATTGACGACTACTTTCGCCATTACGGCCTTATAACAATTTTCGCATTGATAGCGGTGGCTATACCAGTAGGCATGCTACTGGCATCTACAGCTTTGTCCATTGTTGGCATTCGACCAAATAGACCAGATGAAATAAAAAAATCAATATACGAGTGTGGATTTGAAACCTTGTCTAAGAGATGGTCTGGATTTAACAGTAGATTTTATGGAATAGCTCTAATTTTTGTTGTATTTGATGTTGAGGTTGTATTTCTTTTCCCATGGGCATCGGAATTTGGATACATGTCATCTAAATTTGGAGTCTTTGTTTTGATGGAAATGTTTGTGTTCGTGGCAATATTGGTTATCGGATGGTTATACGCTTATCGCAAAGGTGACTTGGAATGGACTTAACAACAAAAGGTATGGATGACTCAATGAATTCTAGTGATTTTGATTTACATGAGAATGGAATCCCACTACATAGTGCTACATGGCAATTAGACTCTAAAGAGGGCGATTACATAAATCAACTAAAAGCCTCCAGTGTCGCTCCTCTTAAAGAACCGTTAATTGAAGTGCCTGACGATTTGAAGCGCAATTTAGCTGTAACGTCTGTAGATGCTTTGGTAAATTGGGGACGTAAATCATCAGTTTGGCCATTATCTTTTGGCTTAGCTTGTTGTGCCTTTGAGATGATGGCTAGCGCTATGTCTCGATTCGATTTGGCTCGATTTGGGATGGAGGTTTTTCGTGCCTCACCACGACAAGCTGACCTTATGATTGTGGCTGGCACTGTGACTTGGAAAATGGCTCCTGCTATAGAGCGGGTGTATAAACAAATGGCAGAACCAAGGTGGGTGATTTCAATGGGGGTATGTGCAACTAGTGGAGGTCCTTACTATGAATCATATAGTGTTGTGCCTGGGGTGAACCACATTATCCCTGTAGATGTATACGTCCCTGGATGTCCTCCACGCCCTGATGCATTGGTCTATGGGATCATGCAACTGCATGAAAAAATTAAGAGATACTCAATATCTGATTCTTCTTTGAGGCCATAATGTCCATTCCAATAACAGGTGAGAAAGCTGCAATAAGAATTAAACAAAATGTACCCGATTCTGTTGTAGTATTTGATGATACTAATGTTTGGGTTGAGGTTGATAAACTACTAGATGTATGTTCGTTTCTTAAAGATGATGTGGAACTGGACATGCAATTCTTGAACAGCATATCAGCAGTGGACTACATTGAATATTTTGAATTGGTGTATCATCTTCGGTCCTTGAGGAATAACACTACTCTGGTAATTAAAGCTAAATGTTTCGGTCGTGAAAACATAACTGTTCCTAGTGTAACCTCTGTATGGAAGGGAGCTGAGTTACAGGAACGTGAAGCATGGGATTTAATGGGTATAAAGTTTTCTAAACACCCAAACATGAAACGCATATTGCTATGGGAGGGGTTTCCAGGGCATCCTTTGCGTAAGGATTTTATTAGGTGAAAATACTAATTAATACGTCTCAAAAACCTGTAATTAAAGTATTAGATTCGTGCAATAAAATACATGCCTATTAATACTCAACCGGTAACAATTAATCTTGGGCCACAACATCCTTCGACTCATGGAGTCTTTAGGCTTAGGGTAACATTTGATGGTGAACAAGTAATTGATGTTGAACCTGTTTTTGGGTATCTTCATCGTGGTACCGAAAAATTAGCGGAAGAACGTAATTATGTGCAGATCGTCACTTTGACTGATCGGCTAGATTATGTTGCTGCTATGACTAATAATCTTGCATATGTTCGTACTGTTGAATCTCTAACAGGCATTGAGGTGCCTGAAAGAGGGATGTATCTACGAGTAATAAGTTCGGAATTACAAAGAATTGCAAGCCACCTAATTGCAACTGGATTCCTACTAGATGAACTTGGAGCATTTCATACGCCCTTGATTTATTGCTTCAGAGAACGTGAACGTATCCTGGAGATGTTTGAAATGCTATGCGGTGCTAGAATCACAGTGAGCTATATGCGCCCGGGCGGGGTGCTTCAGGATGCCCCAACAGATTTCTGGCCACGACTAGATGATTTCTTGACTTCAATGCCAGGTTACCTTGATGAACTTGAGGGTCTTATTACTGAAAATGAAGTAGTTTTGGCTCGTACAAGGGATTTAGGAATACTATCTGCTCAAGATGCAATAAATGCATCCATTACTGGCCCGGTGCTTAGAGCAACTGGGGTTCAATGGGACCTGCGTAAAGCTGAGCCGCATGAAGTATATGACCGATTAGACTTTGATGTTCCTATTGGATCCGTTGGCGACACTTTTGACCGATATTATGTACGGATTCAAGAAATACGACAGAGTCTGCGCATGATTCAACAGTGTGTTGCCCAGATTGAACCTGGCCCAGTTAGATCGAAGGCCCCGTATTTTATTCGCCCTGACTCTGTGGATGCTTATGTTGGGACTGAGTCTCCAAAGGGGGAATTAGGGTTCTATATAGTAAGTGATGGAGGCATTTCACCGTACAGAATGCATATCAGAGCCCCATCATTCATTAACTTAACTGTTTTGAGAGAACTTTTAATTGGATGGAAACTGGCTGATCTTATAGTCATATTTGGAAGTTTAGACATAGTTGTGGGTGAGGTGGATAGGTGACGGAAATACTGATTCTAAGAAGTGGGTTTGATTTTAATGGAATATATGGGTTTTTTGATGAATTTATGCCTGATAGCCTTGACTGGTTGGTATTCTTAATTACATCTCTGATCTTGGCTATTGTAATCATAAATGCTGTGGTGTTATCCACAGCTCTTTTAACTTGGTTTGAACGAAGACTGTTAGGTAGGTTTCAATCTAGATTGGGGCCTAACAGATGGGGTCCATTTGGGTTATTACAACCGATCGCAGATTTAGTTAGTTTGTTAACCAAAGAAGATACTATTCCAGAAGGTGCGGATAAGCCTATATTTACACTTGCACCTATAGTGTTTCTTGCTCCAGCTCTAATCGTTTTTTCAGTAATACCCCTGCATGGCGGTAGCTTTTTGGGGAACCTTAATGTCGGACTCATATTTGTAATCGCTATTACATCAATAAATACACTTGCAGTATTTATGGCTGGATGGTCATCGCTTAATAAATATGCAATGTTCGGTGCTATGAGGGCTGTAGCTATGTTAATTAGTTATGAAATACCTATGGGCATAACTGTAGTTGCAGTAGCACTGGTGGCTCAAACACTTGGGTTGAGCGATGTGGTTTTGGCTCAAGATATTCCATATATATTAGTTATGCCTCTGGCATTTCTAGTTTTTATTACGGCTGCTTCAGCAGAAATGAGTAGAACTCCTTTTGATTTAATCGAATCAGATTCAGAATTAGGCGCTGGTTACCATACTGAGTATAGTGGGGCAAAATTTGCACTTCTTCAATTAACTGAATTTATGGCACCAATAATAGTTGCCGCCTTAGTCACAACATTATTTCTTAGTGGATGGAGGGGGTATGGTCCAATTCCAGGCCCAGTTTGGTTTGTTATAAAAACCTTTATTGTGTTATTTGGATTCGTATGGATCAGGGCGAGCTGGCCTAGACTAAGGGTAGATCAGATAATGGGCTTAGCGTGGAAAGGTTTATTGCCTCTATCTATTATCAATTTATTTGTAGTAGCAATTGAAGTCTTTATATTTAATCCCGGAGAAAATGGTTTATCAACAACAGATCTATGGATAATGACTGGTGTTAATTGGGGTGTCACAATAATCGCAATCTTTGCAATTTTCAATCTTTTGGGACAAAGCAAGTCGGAACGACCTGTACCGGTAATTTCTCCATTAGCGAATATGTATGCGAACACAAATACGGTTAAAAAAATAACCGATCTAGCGGAGGCTGAGTGATATGTATGGACTAGGATTAGTTAAAGGGTTAATGGTGACTGCGAAGAATTTAGTATTGCCTTCAAGGATGATGACTGTTCAGTATCCTAACCGTAAAGTAGGCTTGCTTGGTTTATCAAAAGCGACAGGTGTTCCATTACCAAAACTGCTTTTAAAAGATCCAATTACTTCTGTGAAATCATTGTTAGGTATGGCTGAAGTAAAAGAAAGCCTGCCTCAACATCCGCGTTTCCGCGGTGAAGAATTCAGTTGGTATGAGCAAAGGTGTACTGGTTGTGCTTCCTGTGCTAAATATTGTCCTCTGGGAATTATAGAAATCGTTACTAGTGAAAGTGGCGATCAAATGCAGGAAGGTCAAAAATATCACCTAGATAAATTTGATATAGATATAGGTAGATGCATGTTTTGTGGGTTATGTGTTGAAGCATGCCCGTATGATGCATTACATATGGGTAGCGGGTTTGAAGAAGGAACATATAGACGACAGGATTTGGTGATCGACAAACGTAAATTAGTAAGCGCCAAAAAAACCCCGAGTACGTGGTTCAGACCTCAATTGGCGTCTAAGAAATATGATCCGCATAAAGGTAAAAATGTTAAATGGGATGGTGCTGGTAGACATGAAAAACCTTCTTTAGAACAGCAACAAGAGAAATGGGCTAAACGTTGATTTTCAGTTTACAAAATATCACTATGGCAGATAAATAATGGAAACAGATACAGCCTTTATAATTGACGTAGTATTTTGGATTATTGCGGTATGCACGATTTTTTCGGCGATTGCCGTTGTATTTTTAAGAGATGTATTTCGATCTGCATTATTTTTAGTTGTTACATTTATCGGTGTGGCAGGTATGTTTTTGTTATTAAGGGCGGAGTTTCTAGCTATGGTGCAAATCCTGCTATACGTTGGAGCAATTGCCGTGTTAATTTTATTCGCTGTGGTACTTACAAGAGATGTTGAACAAGGAAGCCCCTTTAACGGATATATAGCTCCAGCGTTAGTTATTTCTGGACTAATACTCGCCGGCGTGATTTTTGTCATAATCAACACTGACTGGAATATGACTTCAGGAGAAATAGGCAGTGAAGAACTAACATTTGCTTTCTCTGAAACTAACATTGTAGGGAATATTGCAGAACTTTTAATTAAGAAGTATGTGCTTGCATTTGAAGCAGTGTCGATAGTCCTCCTCGGAGCTGTAATCGGAGCACTCGCAATAGTGAGGAGGAGGTAACATGGGCTTACAACAGTTCCTCATAATAGGAGCCATATTATTTTTTATTGGTTTATTTGGCGCGTTTACTAAACGCAATACTATTGTGGTTTTAATGTGTATTGAATTAATGTTCAATGCCGTGAATTTAACGGCTGTAGCTATGTCTCGATATGTAGTTCCTTACAATAATAATCATGGAGTGCTAATTCCTGAAACTATTTTGACTGGCCATATATTTTCGATATTCATCATCACTATTGCAGCTGCAGAGATAGCGATAGGACTGGCGATTGTCATTGCACTGGTAAGAAACTATAAAAGTGTTTTTATCAGCGATGCGAAAGAGCTTAAACACTAATGTTTACTGATTATCGTAAAACTACAAACCTAATCACAGCTGAGATGTGGAAATCCGCTATTGAAGCTGAAGGATTACCTGTAAAAATTCTTCCTGATGGCAACATACTTGAATGGGGAGAGCGAGTAGGCTACAGGATTATGGTTCCAAAAGGTCGAGAGCATGTTGCAGACGAAATCTTGAGGAAACTGTAGATGATTAATGAATTAGCAACATGGTTTATTTTCTTTTGTCCATTGCTGGCATTCATAATAATTGGAATGGTAGTTTGGCCTTTTGTAGGAAAAAAAAGCAAAGTTTCTGGTTACCTCACAATCGCGGCGCTTTTGTCTTCAACGATACTTTCGTTTTGGGCGCTAGGCAGCGTTATCCAGAATGGACACGCTTTAGAATTTGAGTCACACAATTGGCTTAAAATTCAAAATGTAGATATAAATTTTGGAATAATGTTGGATGGATTAACCACTATTATGTTGGTGGTTGTTAACTCAGTTAGCTTGCTGGTACAGATTTACTCCACAGGTTACATGAAACATGATGGAGGATACTCACGTTATTTTACATACATGTCTCTTTTCACTGCATCTATGATTGGATTGGTGCTAGCGAGTAATTTAATTCAAATGTTCGTGTTTTGGGAGTTAGTAGGGGCGTCATCATATTTGTTAATTGGTTTTTGGTTTAATAAACCAGCTGCTGCTGCCGCCGCTAAAAAAGCCTTTTTAGTGACCCGATTGGGTGATTTCGGGTTCCTGTTGGCAATATTATATTTATTTTTCAATTCTGAAGCGTTTATATCAAATGGACTCAACCCATTCGAAGTAATTGATGTTAACAACGCAGTGGCATTGGGAGTTATATCATCAAGCGTTGCAGGATGGGTTGCTATAGGTATGTTCGCTGGGGCTATGGGTAAATCAGCACAAGTCCCTTTTCATACATGGTTACCTGATGCAATGGAGGGCCCTACACCTGTCAGTGCACTGATACATGCCGCAACTATGGTGGCAGCAGGAATATTTTTGGTGGCACGATTCTTCCCTTTATTTGAAGCGTCTAAAGAAGTGATGATGGTAGTAGCATTAGTAGGCGGGGTTACAGCAATATTTGCGGCGTCAATCGGATTGGTTCAGAATGATATAAAAAGGGTTCTAGCCTATTCTACAATCAGTCAATTAGGATTTATGATGCTGGCATTAGGCGTCGGTGCGTATAGCGCGGCTATCTTCCATTTGTTCACCCATGCGTTCTTTAAAGCCTTATTATTTTTAACTGCAGGCAGTGTTAGTCATTCTGTTGGTGGAACCTTTGACATGAGGTATATGGGTGGTTTGAGACGCCTGATGCCATGGACCTACGGGGCCGTGATGGTTGGCGGATTAAGTTTATCTGGCATTTTCCCAATGGCTGGTTTTTGGAGTAAAGATGAAATACTAAATCATGCATGGCACTCTTCTACTGTGGTTTCTGACGTGGTTTTTTGGTTAGCCCTCGCCGCAGCATTCATGACTGCATTTTATATGTTTAGGGCTGTATTCATGACGTTTGAAGGGAGTTACAAAGGAGGCGCCAAGTCAGATCCAGATATTGAAATTTCAGTCGAAGTCACTCCGCATGAATCACCAAAAACTATGGTGATCCCGTTGATTATTTTGTCGATCGCAACTCTTCTTGTAGGTTGGTTGGTAAACCCTCTGACAAATATAGGATCGATACCAATGCATTGGTTTTCAGAATTTGTTCATGTCGGAGATGGACACGAAAAGGTGTTGGCATTTAATAAGATGTTGGCTGCTATTTCCAGCTTAATAGCTTTACTAGGTATATTACTTGCATATTTAATATATGTGTCTAATTTTGGAATTTTTAAGAGCCTTCAAAAGACAACAAGTGGGGTGTATAAATTATTAATGTCTAAATATTACTTTGATGAATTGTATGAAGATGTGATTGTTAAACAAATTTTCTACTCAAAGTTAGCTGCAGGTTTAGACTTACTAGATAAAAGTTTTATCGATGGAATCGTTCGTACCATTGATAGATCCGGTAGAAATATAGGTAGATTGATTGCTCAACTTCAAACCGGACAACTACAGGGCTATGGTGTTGTGACATCTTTTGGTGTGTTATTAATGTTTGGGATTTATCTTATTTTTAGGTGATATTTAATTGGACGGATTAACTCAAAATACAGGATTTAACGGATTACTGAGTGCTTTGGTATTCTTACCATTTGTCTTTGCATTGTTAATCTTTGTTTTACCAAGGAATGATAATCAGGTTAGGCTGTTAGCAGTTTTTGGAGGGATAGTTGAATTAGTTCTAAGTGTGTTTGTGTTTGTTGTTTACAATAGAGGGGAATCGGGGTTCCAATTAATAGACCGTTTTAACAGCTGGATACCGGTAGATTCATTTAGAATTGAATACTTTCTAGGCGTTGACGGATTAAGTGTCCCTATGGTGTTGTTAACCGGACTCCTAGGTATGGTAGCAATACTAGCTTCATTAGGAATAACTCATCGAGTAAAACAATACTTCATTTGGATACTTATTTTACAAGGTGCTGTTTTTGGCGTATTTACCGCCTTAGATTTCATCATGTTCTTTTTATTCTGGGAACTTGAATTAATTCCAATGTTCTTCTTAATATCAGCCTGGGGAACGGGTAGAAAAGATTACTCTGCTATGAAATTTGTAATCTTCACTTTCTTAGGGAGTGCTTTTATGTTAGTGGGCATATTGGCACTAAATGTATCAGTTGGTACTTTTGATATGACAGCACTTCCAGAACTGGTCCAAGGAGGAATTAAGCTTGTTATTCCTGCGGGCGCAATATTCGGACTTCTTTTTATAGGGTTTGCGGTCAAGTTGCCAGTATGGCCTTTACACACTTGGCTCCCAGATGCACATACGGATGCTCCCACTGCAGTCAGTGTGCTGTTGGCTGGCGTTTTATTAAAAATGGGTGGCTACGGAATGATTAGAGTTACGGCATCAATTATGCCTGATGTAATGGCTGATATGGCTTGGCTATTAGTAACTTTAGGGGTAATTAATGTGTTGTATGGAGCTGTCGTAACTGTACGCCAAACTGATTTAAAACGACTGGTTGCTTTCAGTTCGATTAGCCACATGGGTTATGTGTTGATTGGACTTTCAGCCATCGCATCAAAAGGCGTGGATGCGGCCTCTGTTGGCTTGACTGGAGCGTCAATGCAGATGTTCACTCATGGCACTATTACTGGGTTAATGTTTTTAACAGTTGGCATGATTTATGATCGTACCCATACAAGGTACATCCCAGATTTAGGAGGGTTGTCGAATAGAATTCCCCTTATTGGGGTGGGATTTTTGATAGCTGGACTTGCTTCGTTAGGGTTGCCTGGAACAAGTGGATTTGCTGCAGAGATTTTAGTTTTCTTAGGTGCTTTCTCTGTTTGGCCATGGCTTACCGGACTAGCCGTTTTTGGAGTTGTGATTACAGCTGGTTACATTCTTTGGATGGCTCAGAGAACTTTGTTTGGACCAATGAATAATCGATGGGAAAAATTAACCGATGCGACAAAATTGGAACTTATTCCTATTGGCATGCTTATAGTTGTAATTTTACTTTTTGGCATATACCCGGCATTATTGACTGATTTATTTAAGATGGGTGTAGAGCCCATAGTAGCTGCGGTGACCTCGTCGCCGGAAATTTTAAATAGGTAGAAAACTTTGACCCCTCAAGACATATATTTACTGTCACCGGAAATTAGTTTAGCTGGCTTGGCGCTGACTATTGTGATACTAGATGTTTTTATTAAGAATAGACTTTTAGTTCAATCAACCATCGGCATAGGCTTGCTTGTACCGGTAATATTTTCAATCCTATTATGGAACGGGATTGGTATAGAAACTTCCTTAGATTCTAACACTCAAACATTTGGTGTTTTTAATACACTTGTTGTGGATAAATTCACTCTATTATTCAAATTTATGTTTTTAGGAATTTTGTCAATAGTAATCATGAGTTCCATGAGCTACGTGCATCGTTTTGAAAGAACGAAAATTGAATATTTTAGTCTATTAATTTTCTCAACGGTTGGAATGATGTTACTATCCTCCACTCGCGAGTTGGTAACAATATATATAGCACTTGAACTTACTGCATTGCCGATGGCTGCGTTGATAGCCATTTCAGGTAATAAACTTTCATCCGAAGCTGGGATTAAATTTTTGATTCTAAGTGCAATTAGTTCTGCTTTGTTACTATATGGAATGGTGTGGGTGTATGGATTGACTGGGACTACAGACGTAGCTGAGATATTTCTTTCTATTGAGGAAATGAGTAGACAAAATGGAAGCGTATCGATGATAGCTTTTGGTAATTACGGTCTTTTATTGGGTGTAATTTTTATTATTGCTGGCTTTGGCTTCAAGATATCTAGCGTTCCATTTCATATGTGGGTGCCTGATGTTTACGAAGGAGCACCAACACCAATAACCGCGTTTCTATCCGTTGCCAGTAAAGCTGCCGGATTTGCAGTGATCTTAAGGGTATTTTATGGATCGTTTTCAAGCGATGTATTGTCTATTGAATGGAGTATGCTATTTGCCATAATGGCCGTGTTATCTATGGTAATTGGTAACTTTGTTGCGATTGCCCAGAAAAATATAAAAAGACTATTGGCTTACAGCACAATTGCGCATGCAGGTTACATTATGATGGGACTTACAGTGGTTTCTGGCAGGATGGAAGGGGTTGCTTTAGAAGGACCGTCCAGCGTAGTGTTTTATTTAATCGGTTACGCCGCAACAAATTTAGCTGCATTTGTTGCTGTTATAGCAGTATCTAATAAAACAGGAAGTGACTTAATAGAAGACTTTTCAGGCATTGCTAAAAGATCGCCTATTATAGCAATTTGCCTCGCTGTAGCACTAATATCATTAACTGGTATACCTCCTACGGTTGGTTTTATGGCAAAGTTAAATGTATTTAATAGCGCTTTAAATGGAGGATTATGGTGGCTGGTTCTTGCTGGAACAATAAGTAGTGTTGTTTCTGCGTACTATTATTTAAGAATTATTAAAGTTATGTATCTTTCTGACCCATTAGAAAATGCTCCTATTAAATTAGATCCACTTACTGGGATAGCTTTAATGGTAACGGTGTCAGCTGTTGTGGTGTTTGGTTTGTACCCAACTCCTGTAATCAAAGCCGCCCACATTGCTGTAGAATTCTTATTGATCTAATTAACTTATTTAAAGTTATAAAATGATGGATAAATGAAGAGATTATTATAGGCTTAAGGTGATATGAAATCCTCAATACAGCAGATTGGATTTGTATACAACGCTCAAGTTCAAGAGGCAGTTGAGCTATGCAAGTCTTTAATTGAAGAACTTAAGATATCTAATAACTCCTGGTCTAGTTCTGCAGAACTAGTAATTGAAAAGGAAAAGGAATTTACTCAAACATCCCTTATTATTGTTCTGGGAGGGGATGGAACTATTTTGAGAAGCCTTCGTGTGTTAGCTTTGCATAACATCCCTATGCTCAGTATAAACCTGGGAAGAGTTGGGTTTATGTCAGAATTGAAAGTGACTTCAGCTCTGGAGGGCATAAAAAAATACATCTATGGTGATGATTCTGACCACTGGCTAGACGAACGAACTATGATTGATGCCGGGGTTTTTCACAAAAATAATGAAAAATACGCTGAGACATTTGCTTTAAATGAAATCGTTATTAGCCGTGGACAAAATGCTCGACTTTTGCATGTAGAGGCAATAGTTGATTCTGCTAAGTTAACGACTTATAGAGCTGATGGAGTATTAGTCTCTACAGCCACAGGAAGCACAGGATATGCAATGGCAGCAGGTGGACCGATTATTACCCCGAGCTTGTCAAACATGGTTTTGTTACCTATAGCTGGCCATATGTGTCTTGATACAGGGCTTGTACTTTCTGGGAAATCAAATATCAGGTTAAATATATTAAATGATGCGCAGGCGTTTATCAGTGGAGATGGTTTTGCTGTGGATGAATCATTAGAAACTGGGGATTATATTTTGATTAATCGCAGCCGGTATAGGGCTATTTTTGTTAGATTTGGATCGAAAGAAACATTCTACTCTACTTTAACCTCCCGTCTCGGTATTTTAGATAGGTCTTAAAGATTTTGAATAAACCTGACTCACAGTCTACTGGGAGTGAAATTAAAATCAGTTCTGAAACAATCTTCAGTGGCCAAATTATTCAGGTAAAAATAGACCATGTTGTTCTTCCTAATGGTAATGAAACAACCCGCGAAATTGTCGCACATGTTCCCGCTGTTGTTATAGTGCCGATCGACCTGCAAGGGAATCTTATTTTGGTCAGTCAATACAGGTATGCAGTAGGCATGAAGATGCTGGAATTCCCAGCTGGAGGATTAGATGAAGGTGAAATGCCTAAAGCTTGTGCTCAGCGTGAATTACGAGAAGAGACTGGATTAGCTTCTGCAAACCTTTTGAGTCTGGGCGGGTTTTGGTCTGCTCCAGGATTCTTAACTGAGTATTTGCACGTGTTCTTGGCACTAGATTTATACGATAGTAAACTTGAACCAGATGCTGATGAGTTAATTACCACGCTCAAGTTTCCGCTCGATGATATTAAATCTATGGTTGCTAATGGTGAAATCCAAGATTCTAAAAGTATAGCTGCCTTATATCTCGCTATAAACAGTAAGGACTTTCCGATTAGTTAATATGTTTTAATTATGATATTAGTTGATTAGATTTATACGAATACTTGCAAGAAACGCCCTATCTATTATGGCAATATCAGTTTAAATTTGCAGTAAATAAGATCCTTAATTTCTGCTGGAGTATATATGAATCAAAAATCAATCGGTATTATCTTTCTGGGCATCATTATAGCTTTTGTTTTAACAGGCTGTGGAGATTCTCGACCTGAACCTGAGACA
>QGNM01000031.1 GCA_003228095.2 Chloroflexota bacterium
ACTACCGCTGCTGGTGACATGCTAAAAGGCCAGATGGTAGAAAATGGATGGACAGAGATTGACGACAAAACATTTTCTTTAACTTTTCAACAACCAATGGGTGTAGTAATTTCAGGAATGGCTGCCCCTTGGCCACTTTCTAACATATGGCCAGAAAGTATAGCCGCTACTCCTTCACAAGAAGACCACGGTGAGGATGGAGCAATCGGATCAGGACCATACAAGGTCTCTGAATGGATTCGCGGTGACAAACTAGTTGTAGAACGATTTGATGCTTATGTACCTCGAACTGGTGAAGAAGGAAGTTATCTTGCCGGTGCTAAGATTGCATATATTGACAACATTCAATGGCTAGAAATACCATCTGAAGAAAGTAAGATGGCTGCTTTAAAAACAGGTGAGATCGATGTCTGGGACGGTGCAGGACTGGACTTCTACTCCGATATGGTTGCTGACCCAAATATCGATGTAGCAATGTATGATAAGCACTTCTGGACTTATGACTTCAATGTAACCTCTACGGGACCTGCTAGCAATAAAATGATCAGGCAAGCATTGCAGGCAGCTACAGACATTGAAGAGTTAGCAGCTTCACTGGGACCAAGCGACCTATGGTCACTTTGCCCATCAAGATACCGATGCGGAACTCCATTAGCTAGCACGGTTGGTGAGGAGTACTACAACGAGAACGATATTGAGAAAGCAAAGAAGATGATTGCTGAGTCTGGGTACAACGGTGAGACCTTCTTACTTATGAATCCAAACGACTATGCAACTATTACTCCAATGGGACAGGTGCTAAAGCCTTTGTTCGAAGAAGTTGGACTAACAGTTGAAATGCCATCAATGGATTGGGCGACTTTGCTATCAAGATTGCCTGACCCAGATTGGGATGCTATTACAGACTGGTGGGTCCAGTGGGCTTCTCCAGACCCTGTAGCTGACCCTATGCTTTCCGGAACAATATATTTTGGTAACTTTGGAGATGATCCTGAAGTTGAAAGGACAAAAGCTTTAAGACTGGAATATGCTTTTGAGCCTGACCCAGCCAAACAATTGGAACTTATTGGTAAGATGCAGCTTGCTCTATATGACTCTGCTCCGCAGGTAATGCTTGCGCAGTGGGCATCCATATATCCATACAGCAAGGTTGTTAAGGACTTTGAGGTTCCAGTATTTCCAGTTTATATAAACGCCTGGTTAGACAGATAAATATCGACTAACGATTTATCAGATCTAAATAGACGAATATATTGAAATGAGCAACGACAAGCTCTTTGAGTATGATCTCAAAGAGCTTGTCGTCTAATTTAAATACACTGACTCGTGTATTTCACATGCCAGATAATTTTGAACTCGGTGGTCGGCCATATCGGAGAAAATAATATTTAATGAGTGGATATATAATCCGAAGACTATTAGCGATGATTCCAGTTCTCTTGGTCGTGGCCCTGGTGGTTTTTGCTTTGATCCATATAGCTCCAGGTGACCCAGCTGCGTTAATAGTTGGAACCCATGCAACAGCTGAAAAATACGAATTAATTAGAGAAAGCCTAGGTCTGAACGAACCGATGTACGTCCAACTAGGTATTTGGCTTGGCAATCTTTTTCAGGGCGATTTAGGCGAATCACTATTTGGCAAAACATCTGTATCAGAAATGATCCGCCAAAGAATAATCCCAACATTTTCAGTAGCAGCATTTACTCTTTTATTTTCTATGTTAATAGCGATTCCGTTAGGAATTCTTGCAGCATGGAAAGCTAATACTTGGATAGATCGTTCGGTAATGGTTTTTACAACGATAGGATATTCGATACCGTTATTTTGGTTAGGATTTATCTTAATGTGGGCCTTTGCAGTAAAGCTCAATTGGTTTCCAGCAATAGGTTATGTTTCACCCACAGAGAATATAGGTAAGTATTTTTATCACATGGTATTGCCTGTGCTAGCGACTGGGCTAGTAGTAATGGCGTTAATAGGAAGAATGACCAGAGCGACAATGTTGGAAGTTCTATCTGAAGACTATATAAGAACTGCTCGGTCTAAAGGACTTGCAGAAACACGAGTCTTACTCACACATGCCCTGAGAAATGCTATGCTCCCCATAATAACCGTGTGTGGAATAAGTTTGGCTTTGTTGTTAGGAGGAGTGGTAGTTACAGAAAATGTATTCGCTATACCTGGAATGGGTAGACTACTGGTCAATGCTCTAAGTCATAGAGATTACCCAGTTATACAAGGAACGGTACTTGTATTTGCAGGCATAATTGCATTAGTGAATCTTTTAATAGACCTCTCATACGGATTACTAGATCCAAGGATTAGATATAAGTAAGCTATGAACAAATCAAATTCTTCAAAATCATCCTGGATAAAACCACCTGAACTCACTATTAGAGATAGATTTAATGGCATCTTATTCCTTTTAAAACGACATCCAAATATGGCTGTTGGTATGAGTATCTTTTGTACTGCTGTAATAATAGCTATTTTTGCACCTTTACTATGGACATCGGATCCTTCGGCTCCAGCTCCTCTAGACAGATTCATGGGTCCTTGGGCAGAAGCACATTGGTTTGGGACTGACAACATCGGTCGCGATATCTGGTCGAGAGCTATTTATGGAAGTCGTATTTCTCTTACAGTGGGAATATCTGTCGCTATAATCGCTATTTCTGGTGGAACGATAATCGGGATATCAGCAGGGTACTCCCAGAAATTTGACATGATCGTGATGCGATTTATGGACGGCCTAATGTCTATTCCATCTATCATACTGGCTATCGCTCTTATGGCACTTTTAGGCGGGAGCGTGCAGAACGTCATTATCGCACTTAGCGTGACTGAGATCCCTATAGCCACAAGAGTGGTTAGATCAGCAGTGCTGAGCTTAAGAGGGAGAACATATATCGAAGCGTCTAGATCAATAGGTGCCACAACACCCCGCATTATGATTAGACATATTTTGCCTAATATAGTAGCCCCATTGATTGTACATGCTACATATGTAGCATCCGCGGCTGTTTTATTAGAAGCATACCTTAGCTTCCTAGGAGCTGGGCCTCCAGAAGAGGTGCCTAGTTGGGGGAATATGGTTGCAGGAGCTAAAGATTACCTTACTAGAGCCCCATGGATGATCTTTTTTCCAGGTATGTTTTTAACATTTACTGTTTTAGGGATGAGCTTATCTGGTGACGGCCTGAGGGACATTCTTGACCCTAGAATTAAGCGCCGTTCATAACTTTACCTAGACCATTAACCCCATGCGTCATAGACTACCTTGGAGACTTTCCCAATCAATTCTGATCCTTCATGTGGACACAAAAGCAAACTCTCGTCTTTACTGTATGAAGCAAATACTGTAATCACATAATTACTTTTTTCTGATTTAATCAGACCAGTGTCGCACCTTGCATGCAAATAAGCTCCGACCTTATTATATAGTTTTACTTTAGGGGTAACTCCAGACTCCGAGGGGAACTGATCTAAAGGTAGATACCTGCCAAGCCATTCAATATGCTGGCACCGACCCATGATATCAAGCATTTCATTTGAGGCCTGTTTAGATACTAATTCTCCATTAGCCATCAATGTAACTAACTTAGTAAAATCTCTAGCCGAACACTCTGAATAGGCATCGACATCTTTTCCTTGCATATCCTGAAAAGTATTAGGGCCTAAATCATGATTCAGTGAAAATTCATTCATACCTATTGAACGCATTCTCTGGTTAATAGCATCTTTACCCAACCTTGTGCAGAGCATCCAAGTGCAGGTATTGTCACTAACAACAATCATCATCATACATAGGTCTTTTATTGTTACTTCGAACGGCGTTTGTAATTCCCTAAAGACACCAGTACCTCCTCTAATATCGCTACTTTGAACTGTAACTCGATCTGTAAGTTTAAATTTTCCTTCCTGTATCTGGAAAAATAATTCAGCCATAATTCCTATTTTTATGGTGCTTAGCGCTGGCAGTATTTTTGTTTCATTAATCGACAACACATCCCCACTTGTTAGATTATTTGCAGACACACTTGCAATACCTGAAAATCCTTCAATTATATCTGAGATGCTTGATTGTAAAGAATTTAGCTCTGTCATAGTTTTTCTCCTTTTTTTATTACTTTTAAAATTTCTATTTATTAACTTACACAGTTATCAGAACAATCGATAATGCAATAACAATCAATAATCCCATGCTTAAAATCATGTATGCAAAAGTTGTTTTATTCAAACAAACCACCCTGGAAATCCTGCCGCTTTACCCTGGTCAATATTACCTTCTGTATAATCCTTAAAAGCTTGTTCCAATATACTGACCCCTTTATCTATCTCTTTCGTAGTTAAAATAAGAGGAGGTGTGATTTCCAACACATTTCCGGCATTCCCAACATAGTAAAGTAATAACCCTAGTTCCCAGCACCGATATACTATATTTGATGCAGCTTCTCTGTTCGGTAACCTGGAAGCTTTATCTTTAACTAAATCAATGCCCTGTATTAAACCTATGCCTCTAATATCTCCAACTATTTCATAATGCATCAGGCTAGATTCAAGTTTATCTCTGAGATAATTACCAGCAATTGATGAGTATTCTACTAAGTTTAATCTCTCAATTTCATTCAAGGTTTCATATCCAGCAACACAACAAGTTGCATTTCCTGAAGTTGTGAATCCGGCAAACCCACTGTCCAAAACTTCCGCCCTACCCACCACTGCACTCAAAGGCAATCCACCTCCTAAAGATTTTCCAAGCAAAATCAAATCTGCTTCCACATTATAATGTTCGTAGGAAAACATTCTACCTGTTCTACCTAATCCAATTTTGATGTCATCAATTACCAGTAAAATGTCGTACTTATCACATAATTGCCTGAGTAATGGCAAGAAGTTTTTCGGTGGCACAACATCTCCGCTGTCACTTTGTACTGTCTCAACAAATATTGCTGCGATGTCATTGGGAGTACAAATAGTCTTAAAAAGATAATCTTCTATAAATGAGATGCAGCGCTCAGCAACGTTTATTTCATCACCGGGAAACGGTGATCTATATTGGTCTGGGAATGGAGCTTTAATAACATGAGGGCCATATCGGAAACCGCCTTCTCCAGGCAGGCCTGACAATCCCATTCCTGAGTCATTTGTACCATGCATTCCTCCAATAAACGACAAGATCCTACTCTTTCCTGTAGCAGCCAAAACCATTCTCTGAGCAGCTTCAGCAGCGTCAGATCCGGATAAACCAAACCATGCTTTCTTATTAAAATCTCCAGGCATTAATTGGACAAGTTTTTCTGCTAATTGCAAAGCTGGTTCATTAATACTTGATACAATTCCGGCATAACTCGTATTTTCAAGTTGTTTTTGTATGGCGGCCTTAACTTTTACATTATCATAGCCTAAGTTTGCTAACGCCCAGTTGCCGCCAAAATCTAGATAATCCCTACCTTGATCATCAGTTAATGTTGAGCCTGAGCCTGACTGAATTACCATCGGGTTATATCTAACTTTAGTGGAATTGGCTATAACGATATTATCTCTATCGACGAGGTTATTTTTTTTATGCATTCATGTCCTCCAACTTAGGATCGTTTTACAAGCGAATAATATTCCATAACTAGCTCTTCAGTCTATCTATATCTTGAAAATAGAACTGGTCATTAAATTGCGGTCATGCCTCCATCCACAATTAACTCAGTACCAGTAATGTAAGATGAATCATCTGAAGCTAAAAATAATATAGCCTTAGCTATTTCAATCGGGTCGGCAAGTCTCCCTAACGGAACATTCTCAGTAACAGTCTTTTTTAAATCTTTGTTTGATTCCCATAAAACCTCTACCATTGAGGTGTCAGTGGTGGCCGGATGTACTGAATTTATTCTTATATTATCTTTCGCCGTGTACAGGGCGGCTGACTTGGTAAATAACCGAACAGAGCCTTTTGAGGCAGTATAAGCTACTTCAAATGGACTCCCTGTAATTCCTGATGTTGAAGACATATTAATGATCGACCCTGATCCGTTTTGTCTTAATAAAGGTATCGCTAATTTAGTTCCAAGGAAAACGCCTGTTGCATTAATACTCATTACACGATTCCAATCATCTAAAGTGGTATTCTCTATATCTTTAAATAAATATATTCCGGCATTATTAACTAGGATATCTAGTCTACTAAATCGTTGCTCGACGTATTGATAAAGCGTATGCCATGATTGTTCAGAAACTACATCCAATTCGTGATAGATAACTTTATTATATGCACTGTTTATTTCTGCAATCGCATTAGCTGCCGATGACTCAGAAAGATCAGCCATAATGACTTGCGCCCCTTCATTACTCAAGCACTTACAGATTTCCTTTCCAATTCCCCCAGCGCCACCAGTAACGACTGCAACCCGACCCTTTAACTTTTCATACTGACCCATGATGTAAACCTTTAGAGCATTAAGTCTATATATAAGTAACTTTTATATCGTGATGTTGTGATTAAAATCAAAACACAGCCACTGGATTTACCGGTGAACCTGTACCCCCATTAACTATAAGTGGATTTATCATTAACATAAATTTATATCGTTCAATATTGAAGCAATGTTCCGCCAGTTCCTCTAACCTAGCCCCATCGACTATAGCTAATCCGTAAGAATGTATCGCTCCATGAACAGTCCATGCTAGATCATATTCATTCGGGTGAGCATCTTCCATATCCCATAGTAGTACAGATATATCATTATCTCTAATATACGGCAAACATGATGCATGTAGTCCAGGTAACCCCTTGCCAGCACCCATATCTCCGCCGTACGGTCCATTTTCTTGCTCATACTTCTCTTTGCCAGAGTAAACTAGTAATGCATCTCCAGCTTTCACTTCAACATTTTGTTGTTTAGCTATCCTTTCAAGCTCCCATCCATGCACCGGATTATCAAAATCTACATATTCAACCCCTCTATATTTTGGGACATCAAGCAATATACCCTCAGTTAGGATTCCACTGCTCCAGGCCTCAACACCACCAAACGTGGCTCCATCAAATGTCAGAATTTCATCCGGGTTCATACCTTCCCACATACCATTTTTATCCCAAACATGGCATAAGGCATCCAAGTGTGTCATCGTTAAACCATGTTGAAATAATCCAATGTAGTCTAGTGCAGCTCCTCCCTCGTCAATCCAATCTAGTTTCTTCAAATAAAAGTCCACCGGTCTCGTATTAGCAGTGGAAGCTTCCACAGGTAAAGGCGTAGATAGTGAAATGGATACTCCATCCTTAACTAATTTTGCTGCCTCTATTTTTTTCTGTTCAGTTATGAGATTAATCGTGCCCGCTCCCGGATTGTCCTTCCACCTACCCCAATTTCTTCGATCCTTCAAGTAGCTCTCAACTTCTTTACGAGTTGGTATTTTCCTATCCATAACTATCATTCCCTTTTTTAAATAACATTCGTAACCATGTTTTTATCGACTATTTAAACAGTGGTAGCGCGTACGGGATTCGAACCCGTGATCTCCGCCTTGAGAGGGCGGTGTCCTTGGCCACTAGACGAACGCGCCATATATAAGACTGTTTATTTGGCTGGGGATCGAGGATTCGAACCTCGACTTACAGATTCAGAGTCTGCTGTCCTACCATTAGACGAATCCCCATAAACGATCTTTAGTTTAACAAAAAGCTAAAAATAAAAATATTATATTTGGTAATTACTTGAATATATAAATAATGTTATAAAACATCATTAAATCGGCGATTAATACTTTTTGCCAATTCTCCCGATGAAAGTAGTTTTTTTGCCCCATTGTAAGGATCTATACTTCCATTCATTACGCTTTCCCCTATTGAGCCAGTAACCTCGAGGATTCCATCTAACGACATCATTTGATCAAGTGAGTTGCGAATAGCTTCCTTTAATTCATGTTTGAGTTTCAATTTTCTAATTAAATCTAGTTCTCCACTATCACTCAGTTTATTGATGAGTTTTTGAATCTCATCCAATAATCCATCAACTCCAACATCGTCTCTAGCTGACACTTTAATAACTTTAGGAACCCATGATCTAACATTACTTGTTTCATGTAATTCAGATTTAAGGGCATCTAGCAGGAAATCAGACCCTTCTCGGTCAGATTTATTTACTACAAAAATATCTCCGATTTCAATAAGCCCAGCTTTTAAAAGTTGTATCGAATCACCAGCCTCAGGCACTAAAACAACTACAACTATGTCGACTACGTTTGCAATATCAAGTTCAGTTTGCCCTACTCCTACAGATTCAAGTAATATTTTGTTAAATCCATACGAGTCAAGTAACCTGGTTGTTGCTTTAGTGACCTTAGATAATCCACCAAAAATTCCTTTGGTCGATAAACTCCTTATAAAAACGTCTTTATCTCCAACGTGCTGATTCATACGTATTCGGTCGCCTAGTAGTGCTCCACCAGTGTATGTACTACTAGGATCAACCGCTATAACACCAACGGTTTCTTTATTTTTACGAATTGATTTTATAAGGCAGTCAATTAAGGTACTTTTACCTGCCCCAGGTGGTCCAGTTATTCCAATTAATACAGCAGATCCTGTTTTTGGGTGTATCTGTTCCATAATAAGGGGTATTTCATCGGGGTTTCTTTCCAAAATTGTCATTAGCTTAGCTAAAGCAACGCGGTCTCCCGATAACATCTTTTTTACTAATTCCATGATTGCAAGCCTGATCGTTAAACTCAACTTAGCAAGTAAAATTTTTTAATTAAAAGGGGATAATCTCTTAGTCAGTCCTGCCAATTCTATAGCTGCCAACGCTGCTTCAATACCAAGATTACCTTTATCTCCACCAGACCTAGCAATTGCCTGTTCAACGTTTTCGGTTGTTAGGACCCCAAATGTTATTGGTATACGGTTATCCAAAGAGACTCTATTTATCCCTTCAACAGTTTGGTTAGCTACTATCTCATAATGCGACGTTTCCCCTCTTATAACGCAACCAATAGTAATTAAAGCATCAAAGTTACCAGACCCAACTAACGATTGCGCTGCGTATGGGATCTCAAGAGCGCCAGGCACATCTACAATTGTTATATCTTGTTTATTTACCCCAGCATCTATGAGTGTTTTTTCCGCACCTTTTAATAACTGTGATGTTATTAAATTATTGAATCTAGAAAAAACTATTCCTATTTTTAAACCAACTCCACTCAATTTTGAACAATTATTTGGTGTTTCAGTTTGATCGACTTTAGTCATTGATCTATCTTGGTTTTATTAATCGGTTCTATTAGGTGTCCAAGCCTCAAACGTTTAGTTTCAAGATATTCACGATTCTGATCATTAGGTTCAACATTAATTGGAACTCGTTCAGTTAATTCAAGTCCGTAACTCTCTAATCCCACAACCTTTTTAGGATTGTTAGTCATGAGTTTCAATTTACGTACTCCGAGTTCAACTAAAATCTGTGCCCCTACTCCGTAATGCCTTAAATCTGCAGGAAATCCCAAAGATAAATTTGCGTCTACAGTATCCATGCCGTTGTCCTGCAAATTGTAGGCTTTCAATTTATTATGTATTCCAATACCTCGGCCTTCCTGCCTCATATATAAAAAAATGCCTGATCCTTCTTTATTGATTGCCTGAAGCGCCAAACCAGCCTGTTGCCCGCAATCACACCTCATACTCCCAAAAACATCACCGGTTAAACATTCGGAATGAACCCGAACTAAGATGGGCTCATCAGGATCTGGTTTCCCTTTAACCAAAGCTACATGTTCATCAGAATCAACAATACTTTTATAGGATACTGCAGTGAAATCACCATAAACAGTCGGTAATCGAGCTTCAGCTACCCGTTCCACCAACTTTTCCTTTGTTCTTCTATAAGCGATTATATCTGCCACTGAAACGAGGTTTAAATTATGTTTCTTTGCAAATCTTTTTAATTTTGGTAGCCGTGCCATGCTACCATCCGTATCAATGATTTCGCAGATAATTCCTGCAGGTTTTAAATTCGCGAGTTTTGTCAAATCAACAATTGCTTCTGTCTGACCTGCGCGGACTAACACTCCTCCATCCATATATTGTAAAGGAAATACGTGCCCTGGCCTTCCTAAGTCTTCAGGTCTTGTTGTGTCAGTAACTAACGCTTTTATGGTTGCAGCTCTATCATATGCTGATATACCAGTGGTGGCTCCCTCCAAGACATCTACAGATATTGTGAACGCCGTCTCATGTCTAGCAGTATTGTCCTTAACCATCATAGGCAACCTTAAATCATTCAATCTAGATTCAGTCAATGGAGCGCATATTAATCCCCTGCCTTCGACGCTCATGAAATTAATTGCTTCAGGGGTTACGAGCTCAGCAGCCATCGCTAGGTCACCTTCGTTTCCCGATCTTCATCATCAACAATAATTACCATCTTGCCATTTTTGATGTCTTCAATGGCAGTTTCAACAGTCGATATAAATGTATGGGTTTGAGTCATAATTAAATACTAATAAAAATGTTTATCGTTTTTACCTGGTTAAAAACTTTTCAGCATACTTTGCGAAGAGATCCAATTCTAGATTCGTTGTGTCTCCTACTTTCAAATCGCCTAAAGTTGTATTTTTAGATGTATGTGGTATCAATGCTATTGAAAACCAATCGTTTTGACATTCTACAATCGTCAAGCTGACACCATCCACTGCAACAAATCCTTTTTTAACTAAATACTTGGTATTTAAAGGGTTAGTTTTAAATTTTATTAATTTTGAATCTGATTCTTCAATGATTGATATTACTTTAATTGTATTATCTATATGGCCTTGAACAATATGACCATCAAACGATCCTGTTACGGGAACAGGTAGCTCTAAATTGACACTAGAAGCGATTTTTAAGTCTCCCAGGTTTGTTTTTCTTCGCGTTTCATCAACAACATCAACAGTAAATTGAGTATTTTTAATTGATGTGATGGTAAGACAAGCGCCCTTTACACTGATGCTGCCTCCAATCTTTAAACGACCAGAAAATTTGCCAGCTATTATATCTAGAGTGTTGCCTGATACAGAAGATATCTCTCCTATAGTTTCTACTATTCCTGTAAACATTATTTTTAAGGATATCCGATAATGACGAAATCATCACCATACTTTTGAAACTGGGTGGTTTTAAATTGTAAAGCTTCAGAAACATTATCAATTCCAGACCCAGAGACTGGACCTAAAGAACTACAGCCTCCGATAACAATAGGGGCTATAAAAATGACAAATTTATCTATAAGACCAAGGTCAATTAAACTCCCTGCTATGCGACTACCACCTTCAATTAATATTGATACTATTCCTTTCGTTTTTAATATATCGATGATTTCCGTTAAATCGATACCATCTTTATGTTTAGTAATTTTTTCAACAAAAACGCCTTTTGATTCCAACGTTTTTTGTTTATTTGGTTCCATTTTAGAGCAGGCAATTAATGTTGATCCCTCATCATTTATAAGTTTAGCATCAACAGGAATACGTCCGTTTGTATCAATCACGACTCGTAACGGTTGTTGATCAAGTTGTCCTCCATTATCATCACGTGCCGTTAATGCTGGGTTATCAAT
The DNA here is from genome assembly GCA_003228095.2 of Chloroflexota bacterium. Lineage (GTDB taxonomy): Bacteria > Chloroflexota > Dehalococcoidia > Lucifugimonadales > UBA2962 > UBA2962. The sequence goes on from QGNM01000031.1 coordinate 11,587, forward strand.
TAAAACTGTTTCTATTCCCACGATAATTGCATCTGATATATATCGTAGTCTATGCACTACTTGCCTTGATTGTTTCCCAGAAATCCATTTGGACTTACCAGTTGAGGTAGCGATTTTCCCATCAATGCTCATTGCATATTTTAATGTTAAAAAAGGCATTCCAGTTAAGATATACTTCGAATAACTTTCTATTAATTCCCGAGCTTGGGAAACAAGTTCGTCTTGACTCCACATTATAACTTCAATGCCTGCTTTCTTTAGCTCCTCTATGCCGTTACCATTCTCATTGGGATTGGGATCTACAACAGCAATATGCACTTTGGAGATACCAGCAGCAATAATTGCATCCACACATGGAGGGGTTCGGCCATGGGTACTGCACGGTTCTAAAGTGACATACATCTCAGCGCCATTAGCTTTATTTCCAGATTCCTTGAGAGCAACAATTTCCGCATGGTCTTGACCTGACATTTGAGTTGATCCTGACCCAACAATTTTCTGGGAACATACTATAACAGCTCCGACAGGTGGGTTAGGCGTAGTTCTACCTTCAGCAGAGCGTGCGGCAATAATTGCTTGCAACATATATTTCATTTCCAAAAAACGCCTATCTTTCCTGGAAATTCCTATGCATACGACTAGCTGTAGGCTTTGTTTGACCTAAATATTTACTATTAAGGGCTGTGGATCCATATACGTTTTCGGCAGGAGTACTAAGTCTTAAAAACGACAATTGACCAATAGGCATTCCAAAATATAGTGTTATTGGTAAGCTAGCAACATTACTCAATTCAAGAGTTAGGTGTCCTTTCCAACCAGGATCTACATATCCTGCGGTGGAATGAATAAGTAGCCCTATTCTACCTAGTGAACTTTTACCTTCAAGTCTAGCAACTATGTCAGCCGGAATCTCAATATGTTCCAATGTCGAAGCTAGTACAAATTCACCAGGGTGCAACATAAATGGCTGGTCATCTGTTATTTCTTCGGATTCAGTGAGGTCACTAACATCTTTACGCACATCTATGTACGGCAACCTAGAATTCCTAAACACTAAAACTGTCTTGTCTAGCCTGAGATCTACACTTGCAGGCTGAATGTTAGCTGGATCGAGCGGATCAATAATTATATTACCAGCTTCGATTTCTTCTTTAATTGTTCGATCACTTAAAACCATAACTTTTCACCTTAGTTGAATTCTAGCAACGGTATTTTAAACTGGCCAATAATCTAAGGCCAATTACACTGCAATTGATACGCTTTATTTGATAATGACATTAATTAGTTCTTATCAAATAGTGTATTAAACTATATTGAAAAGTATAATTTATATTGCAGTTAAATAAAAATATATCATGTCAACCTAAATGAAAATACTTAAAGACATAAGCTTATTTAGAGAAGTTTTTCAAACCATTATTTTAGGCATAGCTATATTCGTTATTCTGCAAGTAACTATTCAGCCTTATAAAGTAGAAGGTAGCAGCATGCAACCAACTATGAATTCTGGAGATTTTGTACTTGTAAACAAATTGATATACTGGAAATTACCGTTTTACGAATCTATTAGTTCAAAATTTGTTTTTCATCCACCTAGGCGTGGTGAATTAGTGATTTTTGATTACCCTTATGATAATAGCCGCAAATTTGTTAAACGGGTGCTAGCTGGGCCAGGTGATACATTAGAAATTAAAGAAGGTATAGTCGTTGTTAATAGCGAAGTCATTAATGAACCTTATGTATATCATCGCTCCAAAGAAAGTTATCGACCTATAACCATTCCGAGAGATTCTTATTTTGTCCTAGGGGATAATAGAAAAAACAGCCTGGATTCAAGATCATTTGGTTTAGTATCCTCTAAGAACATTCTAGGAAAGGCTTTGATAAGTTACTGGCCTATATCGAATCTAGCTGGTGATCTAAGATAAATAATAATCAGCTTAAAAGACATGTTTAACAGATGCATCATAGGCATGGAATAGAATATAGTAAATTCTAACCAGTGATTATAAATATATGCTAGGGCCTGTAGCTCAGTTGGTAGAGCACCGGACTTTTAATCCGGGTGTCCAGGGTTCGAATCCCTGCGGGCCCACACCTCATACCACGCATTAATATCCATATGTTGATCATAAACTATTGTCTGTATATCTGATTCGTGCCAAACTTACTTTGTTTTATTTAATTTCGTAAAGATGTTTTACCTAATACACAGGATTAATTACTATGAGAATGCCAAGCTTAAGCAGGTTAGACCTCAGACAGAGAATCGATAACCTGCCCAGAATAAACATCGCTTGTTTACCTACACCTTTACAAGAAGCTCCTAATCTATCAAACGAACTTGGAGTGAGAGTTTTAATTAAGAGAGAAGACCTAACTGGTCTAGCAATGGGTGGAAACAAAGTAAGGCATATGGACTTTTGTATGGCAGATGCTATTTCGAAAGGTTCAGACGTATCTCTTAATATTAATCCATGGATGTCTAACAATGCCCGAATTATTGGGGCAGCTTCAAAAAAAGTTGGTATGGATTACGTCTGTGTCGCTCCTGATAGTAAAGGGAGGCCTATACAAGGCAATCTATTGATTCAAGATATTATGGGCGCTGAATTACACTTATTAAGCACATCAGATCAATCAGAAGTTATGGAATACACAGATAAGTTAGAAAGTAAATTAGTAGAACACGGCAAAACCGTATACAACCATATAAAGGAACATATGTCGCGATCCTCCGCCACAATATCTTATATGGATGCTACTTTGGAGCTTGACCAGCAGTTACAAAACCTTGAAGGCATAGGTAATGTGGAGGTGTTTATAGCAAGTGGTGGTGCACAAGGTGGATTAATGTTGGCATCAAATTCGTTGAACCTTCCCCGGAATATAACGGGGGTTCTAGTGGGAACCTCTGAAGAGTCTTTTGCAGATGTTGTGACATGGTCAAATAATGCATTAAATCACTTAGGATTTTCTGAGAGATTAACCTGGAATGATGTGATTCAGCTTGATAGCTATATTGGGCCTGGTTATGCAATCCCAAGTGAACCATGTATTGAAGCTATAAGAATGGTCGCAGAGTTGGAAGGCATAATACTGGATCCTATATATACCGGTAAAGTTATGGCTGCAATTATAGATCATGCCCGAAATAATAAATTTAAAGAAGATGACACAGTTTTATTTATGCATACCGGAGGGTTGCCAGAATTATTTAATTTTGCAGATGAATTAAAGCGACGGGACTATAAGTAACTTTTATTGATAAGATTGCCATTAATAATTAATTGATATTAAGGGAGGAAGTTTCATGAGTGTAACAATGAATCATACTGGTATTGTCGTAACGGACATTGAAGAAGCTGTAAAGTTCTACTGCGAGGGGATCGGACTTTCTATGCGATTTCAAGTTGAAGCAGGTGGAGCTGAACTGTCACAACTATTGGGATATGATGATGTTCAAGTAAAGGCCGCTTTCGTGGGAGGTATTGATGGACACTCAGTAGAAATAATCGAATATCTTTCACCAAAATCTGAAGTAAGAGATGCTGGAGAACAGCACAAACGCAATACGACTGGTGCTACCCATATATCATTCAATGTGACTGATATGGACTCTATCATTGAAAGAATTGTTCCTATGGGTGCTGTATTGAATAACCCTCCAGTTGCATTAATGGATGGATTTAGAAGTATTTATTTACAAGACCCTTGGGGTAACTGGATTGAGCTTGATGAAGACTCGGTTCATAATGAGCAACAATTCACAATCCATCAGAGAACTTCGGTAAATCCTTCTCCAGGCGATGTAAGGCTGTAATCAAGCATTATGAATATCGGATGGATAGGAGTTGGAAATATAGGCCTACCAATGGCCCGTCATGTTATAAAAGCGGGCCATAAGTTGACTATACATGATCTACAGCAAGATGCTGCTAAACCATTATTAGAAATGGGAGCATCCTGGGCAGATTCTCCAGAGGAAGCAGCTAAAGAAAATGAATTAGTTATCATGTCTCTTCCAATGCCAAAAGACGTTAAAGAAGTCTGCTTTGGTACAAAAGGATTAATTAAAGGATTACAACCAGGTAATATATGTATAGACCTCTCCACAAACTCTCTAGAAATGGTGCGGCAAATAGAGCATGAATTCAAAAAACATGACATTGAATTTCTTGATGCTCCTGTTAGTGGAGGAGTAGAAGGCGCTAATTCTAAAGATTTAGTCGTTCTAGTTGGAGGTTCTGAAAATGCTTTCACCAAGGTCAAAGGGATATTAGATTTAATCGGTGAAAAAATTAACTTTTGTGGGCCGATAGGAACGGGAACAATATGTAAATTGAGTCACCAATTGCTATCAATGGCTATATTGCAGATTGGTGCAGAAATATTAACTTTGGGAGTAAAAGCGGGCGTTGACCTAGATATTTTAGCTGATTCAGTTTCAAAGGGAGCTCTAGGTAAAGTTCCCCCATTAGGAAGGTTCTACCAAGACGTGTTCACTGGAAATCTTGAAGGTACTAAATCAAGTTTTTTCCTTGGACTTGCGGCAAAAGACGTAAAACTAGCAAATGAAATGGGCCGTCAGGTTGGGGTTCCTCTTGTTGTCGGTAATATTGTAGAGCAGCTATTAATTGAGACAATGAATAGAGGCTGGCAGCTAAAAAACTTCCCAGCAATTGTACAGTTACAAGAAGAAAAGTCTGGAGTGAGTTTACGCACCGATAATTTTTCGTGACTCTTTAGATACCAGCACTATCAGTCAGTAGTTGCTATTTGATTTACGATAATTGTTATTTGGTCATCAATTTCAGTTCTATCAATGTGGTCAATAATTATTGAGTATCCAAATAAAGCATTCGAGCCAATTCCTACTTTCAATTCAGTTGGAAATGGCATCAACCCTGGACCTGAGATACCGATCATGACTTTACCTATACCAAATTCATTACAAACTGTACCTTTTTTACATCCCTTCGAATCAAAAACTTCGATGAACTGAATTTGAATCTCACTATCTGGCAAAATAAGGATGGGCGATTCACTACTTAAAACATATAGGTCTTTTTGAGTTACCTCTTTATCAAGAGTTTCAGTGCAATTGATACTTAACCCCATCAAACCTAATAGCACCATTGCGGTAAGAATATAAGGAAATATTTCACCGTAGAGCTTCATAACTGTTAACCTCACTCGATTATCAGTTTTTGTAAGGCTTTCTGATTAAGCTCAAGTCCGAGTCCTGGTTCTTCAGGTAATTCAACATAACCGTTAGAAATCTTGTATGGCTGGTTAAAAAGCGAGCTTGCTTGTCCAGAAAATTCTATCGAATATTCATGCGGCCTAACCGCAGTCAAGTATGTAGAATAAAGTTGCAAACTAGCAGCGCTTGCAATGCCCGCCGAAGGACAATGTGGCATTACTAATTTCCCGTACGTGCCAGCTAGGTCATATATGCGCCTAGATTCAGTTATACCTCCAGCAAGTACTATATCAGGTTGCATAATATCTGGATTTCCTAATTCAATCAGATCTCTAAACTGCCAACGAGTATGTTGTTGCTCTCCAAAAGACACTGGTATATCCAATGCTCTGGCACACTCCTTTAAACCCTGAAGATCATGCTGCGCAACGGGTTCTTCAAAATGAGATGCTCCCATGTTTTCCAATATTCTTCCTTGTGTTATCGCCACAGAACTTGAATAACCGTTATTAGCATCAAAACTTAGTGGCACATCTTCTGGTAGAAAATCTCGGCATATTTCAAATCTCATCATGTCTTTCTTAGGATTTTGGTCAAGACGATGTGAATCCCAATCCATGCGAATCTTAAAAGCCCTATAGCCATCCTCAAGAGCTTTTTCAATTTCACTTCTCATCTCTAATGGCTCTTTCAGCCTTCCCATGCCTTGACTAATATATAGTTGTATACGAGTTTTTGAAGCTCCTCCTAGTAATTTATATACTGGTTGACCGATTGCCCTAGCTGAAATGTCCCATAAAGCGATGTCTAACGCCCCAATTGCTGCTGTCTGAAGACCCATCGGGCCGAATCGGGTTGTGTTGTAAAACATCTCATCCCATAATGAGACAACATTTGTCGGATCTTTACCTATTAATATTGGGGCTAGTTTTCGATCTATAAAAGTTTTTACAACGATTGGGTCTACGATATAGCATTCACCCAAGCCTTTTAAACCTTCATCTGTTTCAACTTCAATTATCAAAGCTCCTGTTTTCAGAGGAGTGCTTTTAATATTAGTAATAATCATTCAGCTTAATCCTGTTATATTTATTGATTTGCCTAAGTCAGCTGATTTGTAGGCAGCGTCTATTATTTTGTACACTTTCAATGCATCTACGGTCCCGATAGGAGCTTTAGTTCCTTCTAGCATTGAATCTATCCAAGCTTTCATTTGAATCGTATACATCTCCATATAGTCAGGGGAATCTGGAGTAATTCTTGTTAGATTGTGATAATCAGGTAGTCCATTGCCTTGAATCTCAAGGATCTCAGACGGCCACTCAGACCTTATCCTTCCATTAGTTCCGTAAACTTCTAGCACATCAAAATTTTGCTTCGTTCTAGAACTTACTGTGAGTGATGCGCTAATTCCATTATCAAACACAATGCTAAATGCGGAATCTTGATCCGACCCTAGCACCTTATCCCACCGAGTTTCACAATACACATTGACAGGTAGATTATTACCCATAACCCATAAAATTTGGTCAACAATATGAACACCGTGCCACCTAAGTTGACCACCTCCATGCTTCATATGAGCGTTCCAAGTACCAAGTTGACTGCCTGATTTATGTCCATGTATTTGGATTATCTCACCCACGCTTTTTAAGTCCAATAATTCTTTCAACTTTTTCCTGGCTGGGTTGTATCTCATACAATACCCAACCATGACGCTTTTATTTACTTCATTTTCTACGTCAATAATCTCTAGGATTTCCCCAGAATCAACTCCAGCTGGTTTTTCAACAAATACATCAAGCCCGGCATGTAGAGCAGATATGCTAGCAGATTTCAAAAGATCATGAGGTAATGCAATCACCGCTGCATCAAGATCTTCTTTCTCAAGCATATCCTTATAATTGACATATGCTTTTAAATAACCATGTTCTGATGCTGTTGCTTGAGCTGCAACGATATCAGTGTCTGCACATGCTACAAGAGATACTAAATCTGAAAAATTATTTAATATCTTGGACAGTCTCTGCCTGCCATGTCCCCCGCACCCAATTAAACCAATTTTTATAGTCATTTATTCTCTCTCATCAATTTAAGTTTAAATGGTTCAAACACAATAAAATGTCATGGTTCTACTATTTTGTGTAACATGTTAATTTCTAAGTTTCTCATTATTTGTATTTTGCCATTTGGCCAGTATATAACTAAGTCGTCAACTTGTTCGGCTTTACCAATTCCAAATTCTAAATCTACGCTATCCATAGAAATGTAACTCGACCCAGCCCTTACCTCTTGCACCTGAATTAACTCTTTACCATTAACTTTTGTTCGAATATATACTCTAGCGCCGATCCCATCAGCATTACTCCCAGTTCCATCTACAGCCATTCTTCCTTGCAATACCAGCTTAATCCAGTTGTTATCGCCTCCGCCATTAAGCCAAATAAACACAGGACCTGGGCTATCCATAATCGAGCTCTCGGTACCTTCCCATATAGATCCACTGCTATTTGTTGCTATTAAATCAACGTATCCATCATTGTTTATATCCCCGTGAGCTAACCCCTTGCCGTTTTCATGAAACTTACTCGATATTTTTCGTGCTTTCATAGAGTATATCGAATCAGGATCATCTAAATCTTCATAGTTCACGCCAACAATATCTAGTACCTGTGCCCTTACTGTAACATCATCAAAGTTTCCATTGCCGTCTCCACGTAACAGTCGGCCTGCTCCTTGAAATGCATCTCCCCCAGGGCCTTGCCCAGATGCAACGGTTGAGCCAATCCAGTAAAGATCTTGATCTCCATCATTATCCATATCAAAAAAGGTTGTTCCAAAACCAAAATCATAAGCCTGTAAACCTGTTGGAACATTTTGCAATGAATTGATTTTACTTATGTCCAAAGAATCCGGTGGCATATAAGGGCTTGGATTCACAATCGTTGAAGCTGCAATATCTCTAAATAACCCAACTGTCCCAATTCCTTCAATTTCCTTGGTGCCATCATTTCTAAGTAAATAGTGAAGGCAAGTGCCCCATGTGAAACGTTGATGATACTCACAAGACCCGCTTGGTCCGCGCATTGGTGGTCTGGTATTCGGGTGGTAGCCAATATTAGTAACAAAAACATCGAGATCTGCATCAGAATCAATATCTCCTATCGCAAATCCCATCCAGGCCCCAACTTTATCTAATCCTAGAACCCTTGATACTTCTGTGAACTTAACATTTTCCGAATCCGTATCATTACGATATATTCGAAAGATATCCCCGTCACTGGCAATGAACAAATCTGGGTCTGAGTCGTCATCATAATCAAAGAACATAGAGCTATGAGTTTGATAAGTAGGTTCCCCTATCTGGTTGCCTTGTTCGTCTGTCCAAGTAGGGTCCCATCCTTCATACCAACTATTATTAGACGGATCTTCAAATAAAATTGGTTTGCTATTGAAATCACGCATAATAATTTCAGAACCCCTAACCCCAGCTGATTCAGCCATTTCTGTAAACGTTAAATCATGATTATTGATATACAGTACGTCATAATGACCTGGATGATTTGCCCCTGAAAAAGTTCTGAACTCTTGAGCCATAAGATTACCTACAAAGATATCTAGATAACCATCTAAATTAACATCTGCGCATGAAATAGAAGTTGCTGATCTAATATTTATGTCATCTCCGAAAGCCTGCTCAGTTATGTTGTAAAAAGTACCGTCCTTATTGTTTATAAATAAAGAATCAGAGCTTCCTTTTACCCCATCTTTTGAACGAAAATCCAGCTCATCCATAGGATCACCCCAGGCGCCAACGTATAAGTCCTGAAACCCATCGTTGTTAATATCACAGGCTACAACACCTGTGCTATGACTATCGACCAGATCTACTCCAGCTTGCTTAGCTACATCTGTGAATAAATTATTTCCGTCATTTCGCAACAGTATGTTATGTTTTTTTGAACGTGTTGTTAAGTAAATATCTTGATCATCATCCCTGTCGAAATCAAACACTGCAATCCCTGGTCGATCGTTCCATAGTTTCCAGTTAGACCCTAAAACTTGCTCGGCGATATTGGTAAACGGAATTATTAATTCTTCTTCCTTGTATGTTGGATTTAAAAGTGATTGCCTTGCCGCCTCTCCACGAATGACAATATTTCTAGTGGAGTCTCCCCAAGATTCAACTAAGCTTGAATCAATACGGTCGTTAATCTCTCCTTCGATAGTCTCTCCAGTCACACTATCGATACAAACGCCTTGAACACATACGACTTGTGGAGTAATGCTTATCTCTATTGATGATTCTAACCCAGGCTGTTGTTCCATAATTACCGTATCATTACTAGAGCATGCAGCTATTAGAATAAGCATTATCAAAGCCAGATAAAGAAGTATGTGGTTTTTAACATGTGTGATTTGTTTCAAGATAGGCGTCATTTTGACAGTTTACTGTGTTAATTAAATTATTGATAAAAAAATAGGCCCGAGCAGTGTGCTCGGGCCTATTTTTTTATCAGATTATGCTCTCTAAGACCCTGATCTTGATAGCTTCGGATCAAGTATATCTCTTAGGTTGTCTCCTATCATATTAATTCCGAGAACCGTGAGAGTTAGGAATCCGCCTGGTATACCAACCACCCAAATCGCCATTGAAATAGTTCTTCTACCATCAGCCATCATTGAGCCCCATGCTGGTGTTTCAGGGTCAATCCCAGCTCCTAAGAAGCTCAGTATAGCTTCAGTTAATATCGCACCAGCTATAATCAGAGTGCCAGTAACCATTAACGGAGCTATTGTTCCAGGGAATACGTGGTACCAAAGAATCCTTGGTGTTTTTGCACCAATTGCTCTTGCTGCCTCAACGTACACTTCTTCACGCAAACTTAACACCGAAGATCTAACAACCCTAACAGCCCTAGGGAATGTTACGAACCAAATAGCAAAAATTACTATCGGCACGCTACCACCCACCATGGACACCAAGGCAATCGCTAATAGAATATGAGGTATTGACATAATTGCGTCCATAATCCTCATTACTACTAGATCAACCGTATTAAAGTATCCTGCTATAAGCCCGAAGAATGCCGCTGTCACGGCGGACATCGCACCTACAGCAAATCCTACTGCTAAGGAGACTCGTGTTCCGTATATAGTTCGAGACCATACATCACGGCCAATAAAATCAGTTCCAAACCACCATTGCGAACCTGGAGCATTCAGTCTATTTCGAGGATCAACTGCTGTTGGATCAATAGTCCAAAGGAGCGGAGCAAATATCGCTAACAGAGCCATGAAAACCAAAATTACTATCCCTACTAATAACATAGGATGCCTACGTTTGGTCCATTCTAGTTTTACTAAGAATGATCGCCAGTGAGCCGTAATCTTATTAGTTAAAGTTTGTTCTTGCATTAGTATTTAATCCTTGGATCAAAGAGTGCATATGACATATCAGTAAGTAGGTTCACGATAACCTGTAGTACTGCGATGGTCAACATACAACCCTGTATTACTGGATAATCTCTACGTACAATCGAATCAACGATTAATCGGCCCATTCCTGGAATAGCAAATACTTGTTCAGTAACAACTATTCCTGCAAACAACTCAGCAACACCCCAACCGATTACGGTTACTATAGGTAGCGCAGCATTTTTCAAAGCATGAATAATTAAAACTTTACCTTCAGCTAAGCCTTTAGCTCGAGCTGTGCGAATATAATCCTCTCTAAGGACTTCAATCATTGTTGCTCTAGTCATCCGAACCAAAAATGCCCAGAAAATTATAGCTGTGCACATACTCGGAAGTATCAATCTATGCAGGAAATTACCAAAGTGGTCTTCCGGTTTAACGTAACCTGCAGCTGGGAACCATGGTATTTCCAGCGCAAAAGCTTTTATCAATAGGAATCCCAAAAAGAATATTGGTATAGAGAACCCGAGAGTGCTCAGCATTAATATCCCACGGTCAACCCAAGTATTAGCTTTCCATGCCGCCAATACCCCTAAGGGGATCGATATTGGCAGTGTCAACAACTCAGTCATAACAGCAATTGACAAAGTAGGAATAATCCTCTCTTTTATCAGTTTTATAACTGGCTTTTTCGAATTAATAGATTGTCCAAGATCACCTTGGAGCAAGTCTGCAAGATAAATTCCCAATTGGTAATATACCGGTTTATTCAAGCCTAAATCGTTGCGAATAGCTTCAATTTGCCACTGCGGGGCGTCTTTGCCGGCGATTATAGCAGCGGGATCACCTCCCGATACTCTCAATACAGCAAACACTATGACCGCTAAAATAAATAGAACTGGTATAGAAGATAGAATGCGTTGTACTAAGTACCTCTGCACGTCAACCTCCAAAACATAAAGACTACCAAGCTAACCGTTCTATCAATTTACAACCTCAAAAACGGTGTCACCGGCGTGCAGGTAATTTACATACCCTTTCATTCAGTGTCAACCCCCATATATATCCATTTAACTTCATATGCACTGACAGATTA
>QGNM01000032.1 GCA_003228095.2 Chloroflexota bacterium
AACGACAGCTGATCTTAATAAAGCAGATAAAGCTTTGGAGTCAGCAAGGGCACAGCGATTGGCATTAGATGATGCCCCAACGACAGCTGATCTTAATAAAGCAGATAAAGCTTTGGAGTCAGCTAAAGCGTCTTTAAAATTAGCTGAGCACAATAGAGATGAATTAGTAGAAGGGATAGCGACCACCGTAGCGATGTATGGGCAGCAACCTGCATGGCGCTCATTTGAAATTGGTATGTCTGAAGGTCTTGATATATTTCAATTGGAGCAAAATTTAGTGGCACTTGGTTATGATGAAACTAATTCTGTTTTGGTTGACCAGGAATTCGATGAACATAGTCGCAAGGCGATAGAAACGATGCAGTCTTTGTTGGGGGTTTCAGTTACCGGGGAATTAAAGTTCAGAGACATACTTTTTGTGCCCGGTCCATCTGTTGTGCAATATTCTGATTCACATGCTGAAATAGGAGTTGGCATTATTACATCTACTCCTATTTTAAGTTTAATTCCAATTGAAAAAATTATAAAAAATACAGGAGATGAAGAGGTTACAAAGTCATTGCAGAAGGTCAACACTTCAATCGAGGTAGTAAACAAAAATCTTGTTGAGCTTGACCTTATAGTATCGATAGAACTGCCTGATGAAAGTATTATTTCAGGCACAATTTCAGACATAGGAGATATTGCGGTAATACCGCAAGGTAACCAGGGAGAACCTTATTTAGAGATTATTATTTCACTCGAGGATACAGTGAGTTTGCCAGAATGGACAGGAGCTACGGTTACGGTTTCGGTAACTAAAAAATTAGCATCTGGCGTACTGGCTGCTCCTGTAACGAGTTTATTGGCTATTTTGGGCGGAGGATATGCAATAGAAATCATTGAAAATAGCGTATCAAGATTGGTGCCGGTGTCTGTAGGTTTATATGCAGATGGGTGGGTGGAAATAAAAGGTGATGGAATCAAGGTTGGAACTGAAGTTGTGGTACCGTAAAAAATCTTATGAACGAACCTGCAGATCAAAACATTCCAGCCGTAGAACTTATTGATGTAAGTAAGACGTATGAAGGGACGCCTCCTGTAAAAGCCCTTTCTAATATTTCGATGTCCGTATCGAAAGGTGAACTGATAGGAATAATAGGAGCTTCAGGGAGCGGTAAATCCACATTACTACATGTAATTGGAACTTTAACTAGGCCTACAGGTGGATCCGTTTTTATTAATGGAGTAGAAACATCAGGATTAACAGATCAAGAGTTATCTGGCATTCGTTCTCGATATGTTGGCTTCATATTTCAAGACTTTTTTCTACTGCCGGGTTTTACCGCCCAAGAGAACGTTGAAAATGGGTTATTGTATACAAATTTTCCAGCAGCTGACAGAAATGAAAGAGCTAGGGAGATATTAGATAGGGTAGGGTTATCCCATAGAGTTAATCATTTGCCGAACGAGATGTCCGGTGGGGAACAACAGAGGGTTGCCGTAGCCAGGGCGTTAGTCCATAAGCCAGCATTTGTTTTAGCTGATGAACCCACAGGCAATTTGGATTCTAAGAACACTGAAGGTGTTTTAGATTTACTGATTGGTCTAAATTCTGATGGCACAACGGTTATACTCATTACACATGATCAAGATGTAGCAGAAAAATGCTCACGTAGAGTAAGTTTTAAAGATGGCAAAATTGATGATAGCTTGAGCGGATAGAAATGTTTAAATCATCGAGACCTAAAGCGAATTTGCCCACAAGTCATTTAACACTTATCGACATTTTGAAAGTCAGTGTTTCCGGCCTTAGAACGCGCAAATTAAGGTCAGCTTTGTCAGCCCTAGGAATCACTATTGGAATAGCAGCTGTAGTAGGTGTTCTAGGATTATCGGCGTCAGGCAATGCTGATTTAATAAGAGAATTAGATTCATTAGGGACTAATTTACTAACTGTCGAGGCAGGACAAGGCTTTCGCACTGAAGAAGCCACTTTACCGGATGGTGCAGCAGGTATGGTCCTCAGAATTACTCCTGTCTATGAAGTGTCTACAGTAACAAGAATTTCAGGACAAGTTTTCAGAAACGACCTTATTCAGGATGGCAAGACAAAAGGGATCACTATTTTTGCCTCAGATTTGAATTTGTTGCGATCCCAGCGCGGCAGCATGAAAAGCGGCGAATTCCTTAATTCCATGAATTCCGCCTACCCCGTCGTTGTTCTAGGTTCGGTAGCTGCTGAGCGTTTAGGCATAAAAAATGTTGCAGATTTAAAACTTTTGTGGATAGGGGAAGAATGGTTTTCTATTGTCGGGATTATGAACCCTTTGCCATTAGCAGCAGATTTAGATAGGGCAGCTATCATTGGATATGGAGCAGCACAAGAATATTTTGGACATGATGGAGAGGTGGATACGATTTATGTTCGTGCATACCCTGAATATGTTGAAGATGTTCGCTCTGTAATGGCGGCGACGGTAAATCCTGAAAACCCAGAAGAAGTACAGGTAAGTCGAGCATCGGACGTTTTAGAGGCTCGGGCAGTCGCCAATTCAACATTTACTAATCTTTTTATGGGTTTAGGTGCGGTGGCGCTTTTGGTTGGTGGTATTGGAATAGCAAACGTCATGGTGATTGCAGTTATAGAACGGAGAGGTGAAATTGGTTTACGTAGGGCAATTGGTGCTACCAAGTTTCACATAGGCATACAATTTATAACAGAATCTCTAATACTGGCTTGTATCGGAGGCATAATGGGGATAATAGTAGGGATGATTGTTACAACCATCTATGCGAATACTCAAGGCTGGTATATTGTGATTCCGCAAAGTGCGATTTACATTGGCATTGGGTCTTCGATTTTGATTGGTAGTGTAGCGGGCTTTTATCCTGCAATGCGTGCTGCTAATATGTCTCCAACCGAGGCCTTAAGGTCGAGTTAACATTTTGTTTGTTAATACAGCCTTGCTAGGCAAATTTTTCATGACCAAAAGGAATATTTATTTTGTATCCAGACTTAGATGGTAAAGTTGCTATCGTAACCGGATCTACCATGGGAATAGGCGAAGCAGTGGCTATTAATTTAGCGAGGCAGGGGACTAGGGTTGTAGTAAATGGTACAAATAAAAAACGGGGAGCAGAAGTCTTAAGTAAAATACGGTCTTTTGGAGGCACGGCAATATTTGCTCCAGCCGACGTCTCAGGTCCGGCAGGTGTAATCAGTCTGATGAAGATCGCCATTGATTCTTTTGGAAGATTGGATTTTGCTTGTAACAATGCTGGGAATGAAGGAAGAGGTTTCGATACTCACACATACGAAGAAGACGTGTGGGATTCCACAATCGCATTAAATTTAACTGGAGTGTTTCTCTGTATGAAATACCAGCTAAAGCAATTCATCACCCAATACCAGTCTAACAAAGATAAAAACTTCAGTGCTTCAATAGTGAATATGAGCTCAATAGCTGGACTGGTAGGAGGTGCATCTCCTGCATATAACGCAAGTAAACATGGAGTTATAGGATTGACTAAACATGCTGCTCTTGATTATGCAAAATACAATATCAGAGTGAATGCAGTATGCCCTGCTGTTACCAAAACGCCGATGATCGAGCGATTTTTAGACACAGACCCGACTCTCGTTGCTAAATGGCAGTCAATGCACCCTATTGGTAGGTTTGCAGAAACAGATGAGGTGGCCTCAAGTGTTCTGTGGCTGCTATCTAACCAATCGTCGTTTGTAACAGGCAGTTCAATTCCAGTAGATGGAGGATGGACGGCACAATGATTAGACCACTACAAGAGAATAGATTTAGTGGTCAGGTAGCATTAGTTACCGGGGGAACTGCAGGTATTGGAGAGGCTGCGTCACTTGCTTACGCAAAAGAGGGTGCAAAAGTTGTCTTGGTAGGAAGAAATAGTGAGCGCGGCAATAATGTCGTTAATGTAATACAAAATACCGGTGGGACAGCCAACTTTATCGAAGCTGATGTCAGCCAGGCTAGCCAAGTTCAGGGGTTTATTGAAACTACAGTAGAAAAATATGGACGTTTAGACATTGCTTTTAATAATGCCGGAGTTGAAGGTGCGGGGGGTCCTATTCACGAATACCCTGAAGATGAATGGGTTAAGACGATTGATATCAATCTAAAAGGTGTTTGGCTCTGCATGAAGTATCAAATCCAGCAGATGTTGAATCAAAAACCTTTAGCATTTTCTGAAAGTAAAGGCGTGATTGTAAACATGGCATCTATTGCAGGTCATGTAGCTAGCGCTTCACCTGATTACTGCGCGAGCAAACATGGAGTGGTTGGACTTACAAAATCAGCAGCACTTAATTACGCCTCCAAGGGAATCAGAGTAAATTCGGTATCTCCTGCAAGCATACATACTCCTATGTTTGATCGTTTTGCAACGGAGACACCTGATCAAGTGGAGGTGTGGCGCGACTCACATCCTATAGGACGGATCGGTCAACCTCATGAAGTCGCGGAGGCAGTCCTTTGGTTAAGCTCTAATAATACAAATTTTATAACAGGGACCTCATTGATGATTGATGGTGGATGGACTGCACAATAACAAATTGTAAATAAGATTATAAATTTCAAATAGAATATAGATCAAAGAGATGGGGTTTGTTAAAAGCCCCCGATGTTAGACAAAGGGGGCCACGAGGAGGAGTCGATGCTAGCCTAATGGGTCCCTTAGAGAAAGGCTGTAAGGGTCGGAGCATCGACAAGCTTCAAGATACCATGAGATGTATATTAGTGCAACAAAAACCACTACATATAGCGTATTATTTTATTATGGTAATTAGAAAAGTGCTTAATACTTTCTAATTCGAGGTCAAGTAGTTGTCACAAAATTTAACTGGATCCAGGGTCCGATCAATATTTGGTTTAATATGCCTATTGATTTTAATTTCCGTAAGCTGTTCACCGGAGAAATTAGGTGGAATAAAAAATGATAATGTGAAACATGATTTAATCAGTTCAGAAGAATTTACGGATGATGTCAGCCAATTCCAGATAGTGATAGCAGTTACTGATATTGCAATTGGAGAAAACAGGTTTGCATTTGCAATAATCGGAAAAACCGGGCCACTCATCCTTAAAGAAGTTCACATAAGTTTGTCACCTGTTACAGGTACTGCAGATGGGTATAACTTTGACTCAACAGCATTATTTCAGGCCTGGCCTCTTGGAAACTCTGGAGTATATGTTGGTAAGGTAAACTTCGACATTCCTGGCGAGTGGATTATTCGAGTCGAAGATACCTCACCGAACCCAGAATTTTTGGGATCAGCTAAATTCTTCGTAAATAAAGTTAGTTCCACTCCTGCCGTTGGGGTAAAACCTACGCCTTTGGATAACTTAACAAATGCAGACGTTAAAGATATTAATCAGATAACATCGGCATTGAACCCGGATCCAGGTTTATACAAAATATCAGTGTCTGAAGCAATGAATAGTGGAATACCAACGATTATTACGTTTGCATCGCCATCTTTTTGTCGTACTTCAACTTGTGGCCCTCAAGTAGAAATCATATCTTCATTAAACCGGCAATTCGGAGACAGATTGAATATCATTCATATAGAGGTGTATGAAAGGACTGAAATCGACGATGATGGGAATTATGAACTTAAGATATCTAGTTTGCTAGAGACATGGGGTTTAAATTCAGAGCCGTTTACGTTCATGTTAGACAAAAAAGGAACCATCGTGGCTAAATTTGAAGGATTCGTTACTGAATCGGAATTAACGGAACATATAATGGAATTACTAGACATATAAATGAGAACTCACTATATCTATAAACCTATCTTTATATTTCTTTTTCTCTTTACAATATTTGCTTTTAGCAGCGTTGTTATTAAAGCTCAACCACTAGAAACAAACGAAACTACCGTAAACCTAAAAAAGAAGGGGATTGGACTGGTAGTAAAAGTAAACCCATTAGAACCTACGGTAGGAACTGTTTTAGTTACAGTGTCTCCTACAAACATAGCTAAGGAAGAACCTATTAAACATGCGATAGTAATGATTCGTATGGAGGATCAGACGAAAGAAGAATTATACAAATCTTATGCATTAAACACTCCTCAAAACCTCCTGGATTACAAAACTAATTTTTTGTTAAAAAAACCAGGGACGTGGACAATTTTTATTAGTATTAGAAATAAAAATGAAACATTAGTAAATTTCGATATGGAAATCGTGGTTAAGGATAGGAATATTGTGGGTACTAAAGTAGGTACAATTGTTTGGATCGTCGTAAGCTTAATTCTATTTTCTGGTGTCTCATACATCGCGTTTAGGATAAGAGACTCAACCTCTAAATTGACCTAGGGTATGATTTATTTATTAAGGGTAGTCGGTTATTTGCAATATAATTGCTGATTCTGACTGGTACTGAAAAACCACTTTAACCAAATCTCCATTTATCATGTGATACTTCATGTGAGAAGGATTGAAGTGTGCAAATTGACTTTCTAGTTCAAATGTCCAAATCTTTTCGTCTTGATCAATTACAGTAATAGCCTTTGTGTTGATGATTGTTGGCGCTTCTATATCAATAATTCTTCCAACTATAAAATCCGTTTCGCCCGGGATATCGACGGCATCAGCCAGACAATTTAAAGATATAACAAAACTGATAAACATGAAAATTGTTACAGTTGTAATTTTATACATATGGTTTAATTTCATCTGGTTTTTATAGACATAAAGAATACTACAGGTTTTCTACTCAAATCAGCTCTATTTTCTACTACCAATATTTCAAGAGTATACATATTATAAGACAAGTTTGGAACATTTGAGTTGATCTCATTGTGATTAACATTTGAAATTTCCTTAAGGATTTTTCAACACTGGAGAATAGTAATGATACAGAAAACTTGTATCGCCGTATTGATTTTGCTTGTAACTTTAGCCGGAACAACCTTAGTAGTTGATGCGTCTGAACCGATAAAAAAACCTATGACTGTTATCGTCCTTGATAGTAGTGCTATTCGCCAGAACACAAATGACATAGATATAGTTAGTTCATTGATAACTATAATGGCGTCTGTAGGTCAACAAAGGGAAATCGCTTTTATAGTAGCTCAACGTCCTGAAGTTGTAATTGGTCCAACATCTTTAGGGTCGATCGATTTTGACGACACAATGGCATTGATTGATTCAGAGTTAACGTCTGGAAATAATGGAATATCGAATATTTTTGAAGGTCTTGTACAAGCCAATACCATTATAGGCCTGGAACGACCTGGATTAGGAAGTAATGTAGTTTTAATTACTAGTGGTTCAAGTACCGAGAACACAAATTCTGTTTATAAAAGAATAATACCTTTAGTAGACCAGTTAGTAGACCAATTAAACGAGGTACATGTAATAACGATTGGATCTACTTCAGATGTAACAAAGGAATTTGCAAATAGTATTAGTAGCCGTTCAGGCGGCGAGCATTTTGCAATACAGAATATCAACGATATAAACAATGAAATTACACGGATCGTTTCGAATACAGCAAACATGAATTTAGAAGAGTTGCACAATTCAAACCTGACACAGAATAACATGGTTTCTGTTTCAGTAGACGTCCTTCCTGAAACTAAGGATCTGAAATTTTTTATATATTTAGAAAATTCATCAGGTTCGATTAGTCTTACTAGTCCAGAAGGACTGGATTCGAGTTTAATAGATGGAAGTTACGCAATAGAGTCCCCATATATACACTCGATAAACATTGAGTACCCGATGCCTGGCACTTGGTCAGTAGATGCAAACAGTGTTGATGGACAACTTGCAGTCTGGAGCACATCGCAAAATGAATTGAATTTAAAGATTAACAGCTCAAGTCTATTTCCTTTATATCAATCTTCATCTTTAGTTGTGTACGCAAGTAGAGGACAAAGCCTTATACGGATTGAAGATGGGGAAATATATGCATATGTAACTACACCTGATGGCCAAACACTTACCTATACTTTAAATGATGTCGGTCTTGACTCTGATGCTTTAGCAGGAGATGGCTATTTTTCTGGATCAATAGGCCCTTTCAATTCCACAGGGATGCACGACGTAAAACTAGAACTCTCTTGGAATGAGATTGAGTATGTTCTTACAAGTGATGAATCTATAGATGTTCAACATTTTCCTAGTTTAGAAATAGATGAGATGATTGAAGGCGATTTAAACATCAATGAAAGAGTTCATTTTGCCACAATACATGTGACGGTTGATGGTCAACCTTACCCGGTTCCACTTGATTCTATAACCTGGGATCTCTCTAGTGGTGATAGCACAGAAGGCCAATTAGAGATTCAATCTAACACGCTTTCAGCTGAAGTCAAAGACTGGATATATGACGTGTTTTTGACCGTTGATTCTGCAGGTCAAAGAACAATCAATTTTGCTTTACAGTTAGAGTATGGAGGTCAAAGTTATATAAATACTCCGTCGCCGTTGTATTTAAGCTCCATAAACACACCAGATTTATACGAGGTTGAAGTCGAACAAAATACACAAGATCAAAAAGCAAATGAATCACTGGTTACAGAAAAAGGATTCCCTTGGTGGGTTATTGTATTTCCTGTCACTATATTTATAGTAATAACTATTATAGTGGTTAATTGGGTAATACGACCCAATCCAAAAGGATACCTGTTTAATGACCGTGATGAACAAGTCATCGATTTTGGAAACATGAAACGAGGATTGTTGAGTAAGCTTTTATTCAGAAATAAAATTTCAGGTAAGAATTTAGGAATGAGTGGATTTGAAGGAGTTACATTTAAATTTATGCAGAGCAAGGTCTTTATTAAACCCAATAAACCATCTTCATCGATACGAGTTGGTAACGAACCATTATCCAAGGAGACTGAATTATTTGATAAAGCATGGATTGGCGTTGGGGGTAAATTATATTCCTTTATTCATCACGCATAGTAGGTAACAAGATATAAAAAAGAGTTTGCTTGTGAAAGCAAACTCTTTTTTATCTTGTTATGTCTATTCTTCTATAATTTCTATGGTTATGATTTTTACTCCGTTAGCGGTAGCTGATTGAGGATCTCGCTCTCTAAGGTTAACTACAATTTCTAAACCTTGGGTTACTTTACCAAATACAGTGTGCATTCCATCTAGATGTGGAGTAGGGCCATGGGTTATAAAAAACTGACTTCCATTTGTTGCCTGTCCATTTCTAGTTCCAGCGTTAGCCATCGACAGAATTCCAGCTGAATCATGTTTATATTCAGGATCAAATTCGTTTTCGAATGTATATCCAGGGCCACCCATTCCTGTGCCGGTTGGGTCTCCGCCTTGTGACATAAACCCTCCAATGACCCTATGGAATGTAGTGTCGTCATAATAACCTTCCCTGGCTAAAAAGACGAAGCTGTTGACGGTTATTGGGGCTGCTTCAGGGTAAAGCTCTAACACAAATCCTTTACCGCCCTCTAACTTGAATTTAGCAGTATATTTTTTTGAAACATCGATCGACATTTCTGGAGCAGAATCATATGTTTTTTGAGTACTCATTTTTTTTCCTTCACTAGATGACGGCTCTGAATCAAAACTTTGTTCTTTTACTGGTGAGGGTTCAGCCGTAGCAAAAACTTGCACTACTTCTACCTTTGAACCACATGCAACCGCTAAGAACGCTGTAAATAGTACGAGCGCAAAAACTTTAATTAAATTTTTTCCCATTAAGACCACCTAATTTTTACTTAGTATTATTTAATGTTAATACATAAATAGATCTGGTCGCATTCTTATAAACCTAATGCGGCATAACAGGCTGCTGATATGCTGCCGGAATCTAAGCCATATTCCCGATACAGATCGTTTGTATCTCCAGATTGTCCAAAGCCGGTAACGCCTAAGGGATAACATTGAGCTCCAATGGCGCTTCCTATCCATGACAACGAATGAGAGTGACCGTCAATAATCGTTACTATAGGAGCTTTTCTTTCATCATCTGTAAGTAGTTCTGGCATGAACATTTTTTGTTCTTCAACATAAACAGCTGCTTTTGCCCATTCCTGATAACTTCTATAAAGTCTTCCTGGACCGGTTACGTTTATTACATTTAAATAGATGCCTTCATCCAATAATGAATTGCTCGATTCAATAGCCTCAGGAACCATTGCACCTGTGGCGAAAATATTTACAACATTACTTCCTGGAGAGTACTCTGCTTCAGTAGATCTATCTACCAATCGGTAAGCACCTTGGATTACCTTTTTCCTCAATCGTTCCAATTGACTGTCTTCAACCGGGAGATCAAGCAATTGTTGATCAATCTTTTTGGTGGTGAGCCTTAGGTATGTCGATTCAGTTCTTTGTCTAATCTGATCTAAAGCATGTAATACTATCCACTCAAGCTCAATGCCAAAGCAAGGCTCGTAGTAGGATGTTTCTGGAAGATCTATTCCTATAGATGCTGTAACAATTGACTGATGTGCTCCGCCCTCAGGTCCAAGGGTTACTCCCGATGGAGTGCCGACAAATATAAACCTGCTTCCAGAATATACCCCGTAGAATAAGGCGTCTAAACCACGTCTAACAAAAGGATCATACAGAGTGCCGATAGGGAATAGGGTTTGTCCTAGCATTTCGTGAGATAAGCCAAGTTGACCAAGCATCATAAATAAATTATTCTCAGAAATTCCTAATTCTATGTGTTGTCCATTTGGGCTTTGTTGCCAGTTAAGCGCTCTCTGGACATCTTCAGGCATCTGTGTCATTTCAGATTCACCCCAGACGCCAACTTTGTTAATCCACCCTCCTAAATTTGTAGAACTGGCTACGTCTGGACTGACCGTCACAACTTTATCTGAGAGGCCGGGTATACCTCTAGATATCTCTGTAAGTATTAGGCCAAAAGTTTGTTGAGTAGACATAGGCCCTTTGTAATTTCTGCCAAAGCTCTTTGGGAAAACATTTTTAAGTATTTTTGTTTCAGATCTTTGTTCTGACAAATTCTTTTTAACAGTTTCTTTTAGCAACCATTCTTCAGAATTTTTTTCCAACTTAGGCCATTCTTTGGTACTAATATTTAACTCCGAACGAAATCGATCCATTTGCTCCTGGTTCAATAGAACAGAATGGTTCTGTGGGTCACCAACTGTAGGTAACTTCCATCCTTTGAGGGTGTAGGCAAAAATGACTGCTGGGCCTGTAGATTTATCAGCCTTTTTAAGAGCAGTTCTTAAAGATGCGAAATCATGGCCACCGAGGTTTCTGACAAGGTCTTGTAGCTCGTCGTCATCCCATTGAGAGATAAATCTTTTTACTGTAGCTGCGTCATTACTACTTCTTGGGAGCCATTCGCGTAGCTCGTTACCCGACACCCTGAGTAGTCTTTGATATAACTCATTAGGCATTTGATCTATCGTTTCTTTAAATAGGTCCCCATTTGACATTTTGAAAGCATTTTCTAATTTAGAACCATATTTAGCATTAATTACCGTCCATCCATTTGCTGCGAACATCTTGCCCCATGCGCCAACTCTTATGCCTGGTATTATTCTGTCCAAGCTTTGTCTGTTTAAATCCACCACCCATATAACGTCATCTAAATTACTCATAGTAGGTTCTGCAATAGCTTCCCACACTGAGCCTTCATCTAATTCGGCATCTCCGAGTAGACTTATGTAACGACGTTTAAGATCCTTGTCGACATCCCATTTTTTTGAATCAGCTTGGGATTTTATATATCTCTCAACAAGGGAAGTAAAGTTAGGGGCAATTCCTCCTATTCCAACTGAGCCTGTAGAAAAGTCCACGTTATCAGGGTCTTTTGTACGACTGGGATAAGCTTGGAGTCCATGCAGCTCTCTTAAAGTGTTCATGTACCGCTCATCTAGATTATCTAATAAGTACTGTATTGCATGGTAAACAGGAGAAGCATGCGGCTTAACAGATATTCGATCTTCAGCGTTCATAAAATCAAAATAAAGAGAGGTCATTATTGTTACTACTGATGCGCTAGATGCTTGATGGCCTCCGACTTTAACTTCAGATTTGCTTTGACGAAGATTATTTGCATGGTGAACTATATTTACCGATAGCCACAAAACTGTTGATTGAATCCGTTCCAGATACTTATTTACGTCAGCTGTAGATTCTTTAGTGTTACTCATTATCTATACTGTTGAATCCAACCCATTCCATCCAAAGTACTTTTTTTAGGTATGTATTCACATCCAACATACCCATCGTAATTTAATTGTTCCAAAGCATTGAATATTGTCGAATAGTTAATCTCTCCGCTACCTGGTTCATGTCGACCTGGGTTGTCTGCTATCTGTATATGTTTTATGTAGTCGAAATTATTAGTTATAGTTCGAATTAAATCGCCTTCCATAATCTGCATGTGATAAATATCATATTGAATAAATAGATTATTAGAATTTACATCATTTAGGATAGATTTTGCTTGTTCTGTATAGTTTAAATAAAACCCAGGTATATCTATTGTATTGATAGGTTCGGTTAATAAATAAATACCTTGCTCTCCAAGTTTGTCTGACGCAAATCGTAGATTATTTATAAATGTTGCTTTTACATCATCTGAATTACTTACTGATGGCGGTATACCAGCTAATGCATTTAATTGTTTGCACCCCAATATGTTTGCGTACTCTATAGCCTTACCTACACCATCCTGGAATTCGTTGATCCGATCTGGATGACAGGAGATTCCTCGTTCACCTTCTTCCCAACTACCAGCTGGAAGATTAAACAATACTTGTTTCAATCCGGTCAAAGCTAACTGATTAGCTATTTCTTCTGCTTCAAATTCGTACGGAAATAGATATTCAACATATTCGAATCCCGCATTTCTGGCTGCTGAAAATCTTTCCAAGAAATCAAGCTCAGTAAATAACATTGATAAATTTGCGCTGAATTTAATCATAAATCTCCTGTTACGGTAAAGAATTAATTTAAAACGCCGATGGGGCGATGGCAATTTCCTTCAAGTCTTCATGCGTATACGTTCCCAAGCTCCTAAAATTATACTCAGTATAATTTTTTATCCATTTTAAAGTAATTTTAAAAGCATCTTCATATCGTTGTTTCATACCGGAATCTAATACTCCGGACTCTTCTCGAATTCTTAAAATATCATCTAATTGATCTTTAACTATCTTCTTTACGGTGTCGTAGTTGTGAATCTCCCCGGTATCAGAACCCTTCACTGCATGAATTATCCTTTGAGCTATTTGAGCAACAGACATTCTCCCGGTTGCTAGATCTTCCATAAGTGCGGGATGAATACCTGATTGACCCTCTAAGCTATCAATACCTTTTGCTCCTCTACCATTTAACCAGCCCTCTAGGTACTCAATAACCATTCGTACATTTCTACGGGTGCCCTCTATAGTTACAGGTCCTTCTGGGACTTCTATGGATACAGGGTAATTATCAGGGTTTTTCATGTCTTCTGTGGGCTGCCATCCAGAATGCCACTTTTTGAATGGCTCGGCCGCTACTTGCATATGGAATATATGAGCCACCCAAGCTCTTAAGAAACCTTGCTTTGCCTCCCATTCCTTATCCCCTCTTATCGACTTAGATGCTGATTCATTTACCTCAGGGTCACGTGATGGAAGGGGAGTAGCCATACCACCTATCGCGACAGCGTTGTGCTTTAAACAAATTGCTACAAGTCGTCTAAAAATATTAGCTAAAAACTTAGTTGTTGGTACGGCTACACCAAATCTGTCAGGCCATACTGAATCAGGATCAGCCATTATAAATTCAAATATGCTTGCTTTTAGATCCCATCTAGCTGCATTAAGCCCAGCAGCGTATGGCCCCAATTCATATAGTACCTCTTCCATCTGATATACCAATGGCAGTGATTCAACCAAAGCAATCGCTTTTATGCTGCTTTTAGGTATGTCTAAATGCTCAGTTGCGGCGTCGAATAGGTCTCTATACCAACGAGCTTCTAAGGCAGATTCCAATTTAGGAACATAGAAGTAAATAGTTTGGTCCTTTTTGATCTGTTCCCGACCTGCGTGAAATATAGTTAATGCGGTCCCTAGGATAGAGGCTGATATAGGTTTTCCATCGATAGTTACGTCTGGTTCATCTAAATGCAATCCCCTCTCTCTATGCATGAAAAATGGCAGCTTCCCTGGTTGCAACTGGTATCTCTTATCCCTGTTGCTATCATAGTGTTCAAGGGTTCCTAAGGTTGCCTCTAATCGATTAATCGCAGAATTAACAGTATCAATGAGTCTGTGTCCACCTGAATCTTCGTCGTCATCTAGATCTCCTTCAGCCCGGTCACCATCTTTTGCAGGGTTCAATGCATTTATTAGCATTGGTCTAATGGATGAAGGACCGGATATTTCTATCCCAGGGGTTCGTAATTCATCAGGGATCGGGTCGATAGTCCAATTTTCGGTCGTTGCAACTGATGGTGGCAGGTGTGTTGGTTGTTTCCCAGCCAAAGCCTGCTTAAGGCAGGAATCTCTATTTTCCCTCAATGTCAAGACACGAGCTCCTAGCTTGTCGTGTAGTGCTATTAAGAACTCATTAAATTCGTCAGTGAAAACTCGTTCTGAATTTTCAACGTTATCAAAATGGAGTCGTTTTATAGTCATGTTCGATTTGTTTCCTGTATTGAGGTAAAAGTAATACGTGTAGTATAGCAACCGTTGGCTACTTAATTGAATACTCAAATGAAAATAAGGAGGTTAGTTTCATGTTAAAAGGTAAAAATGCTCTTGTTACAGGATCCGCGAAAGGGATTGGAAGAGAGATCGCTTTAGCACTAGCTAAAAATGGAGCTAATGTCGGTATAAACGACCTTGTATATGATTCAGTTACGGAAGAGGCTATCGAATTAATTAAGCCACATAATGATTCAGTTTCATGGCATCAAGCTGATGTTGGAGATGTAGATGCGATAGATTCACTATTCACGGATTTCATAGATAAACATGGTTCTATCGACATACTTGTTAATAACGCAATGATAGCGATACCTAAACCATTTCTTGAGGTTAAGGAAAGAGACTTCGATACAGTAATAGATGTGGGGTTAAAAGGATATTTCTTTTGCGCACAAAGGGCAGCCAAGGAAATGATAAATTCGGGTACCAAAGGCAAAATAATAAACATAAGCAGCGTGCAAGCATTTAGGCAGTGGCCCAACCAATTGGTATATGGGGCTATGAAATCAGCTGTAACAAGAATGACTTGCGGACTAGCATGGGAGCTATCAGGTCATGGGATTAACTGTAATGGAGTTGCTCCAGGATATATTGATAGTCGGTTGTTACAGGAAAACCAAGAAAGCGAAAGAGGGAAAACCGAATGGTATGTTAAAGAAACAACACCATGGATCCCGAACCGACGGATAGGATTACCAAGCGATATTGCTAATGTAGTTCTATTTTTCTCAACGGATGCATCTGACTATATTAATGGGCAAACATTAGTGGCTGATGGTGGATTTTTATCTGGTGGCACACCAAATGAATTTTCAAACCACCAGGACCCGTATACGATAACTAAAACTTAAAAAGGAAGGATTGTTTATTATGCAACTTATGGACCTAACTAACACGCAAATTTTAACCCTTGCCCAAGCGGCTGGCGTGCCAATTACCGAAAGTGATGCATTTGAGATCAAACACCAAATAAATGCGATTATTCAAACTATTGAACCAATTAATATTGGTGTTGTAGAGCCTCTCCCAATAGACCTTAAAGAGTATGCCAACCCTGGTAAACCTACAGACCCAGAAATCAATCCTTCATTATTTATACAAAATACCGAACATCAAAAATTTTCGTTAACTGAATTGGCGAATAAAGTACGAACAAAACAAACTTCACCTACCGAAATCCTAAAAATCTTCCTCGAGAGAATTGATTCTCTAAATCCCAAATTGGCGGCTTTTACGGATGTTTATTATGAAAATAGCTTGGCTGAAGCTAAACGTTTAGATAACGAAGCTCATAGTGGTCAATTTAGAAGCTTACTTCATGGAATTCCTGTTGGAATAAAAGAGCAGATTGATGTTGTAGGTAAGGCAACAACGGGAGGCTCTCCGATATTTAAAGGTAATGCCGCTCCGAGCGATGCTACAGTCGTATCTAAACTAAGAGAGTCCGGAGCAGTAATCATCGGAAAATTAAACATGATGGAGTTTGCTATCGCTGAGACCATCGAATTTCCTTGGGGAACCCCTCTAAATCCCTGGAATACTGAAAGGACGCCAGGAGGCTCGAGCTCTGGCTCTGCAATAGCTGTAGCTACTTCAATGGCTCCAGCTACCCTTGGAGGAGATACTGGTGGATCGATACGGATGCCTGCTGCACTATGTGGGATTGTTGGTCTTAGGCCAACCTATGGAAGGGTGAGTAGGGCAGGGTCTTTAAGTTCGTGTTGGTCTATGGACACTCTTGGTCCATTCACAAAAACAGTAGCAGACTGTGCCTTAATGATGGAATCTATTTCAGGGTTCGATAAAAGAGATATCTATTCCAGCAAAAGAGCTGTTCCATCATATTTCAACGAATTAGAGAAAAGCTCAGACAAAGTTAAAGGTTTAAGAATAGCGTTAATATCTGAGCTATTATCTCCGGATTTTGTAGAACCACAGGTTGTTAAAGCGGTTGAAAATGCAGTTAAAGTGTTTGAGGAAAATGGAGCAAAGGTTGATAGAATTTCTGTTCCTAGGGTGAAGGACGCTGGGATTACGCATTGGACAATTTGCTTTACAGAATTCGCACAATCAAATAAATGGTTGTTACAAAATCATCTGCAAGAATTAACCCACATGGTAAAAATTGCAGTAGCAACTGGGGCAATCATTCCAGCTGGAGCCTACTATAAAGCTTTGCAGTTAAGAGAACTAATCAAACATGATTTACTAAAGTTATTTAATCAATTTGATTTGATTCTAACTCCTACAATGACAAGTGGTGCGCAACCTCCAAATTCTAGCGTGCATACAAATTCTAAAGAAGAAGTTTTAGAAGGATTACATGGGGCTCCGAAGTTAACTGCGCCATTTAATCTGGCAGGGTTACCGGCCCTAAGCATACCATGCGGGTTTACTAGCGAGAAACTTCCGATAGGCCTACAAATTGTAGGGAAACCTTTTGACGAGACCACAATATTACAAGCTGCTTATTTTTATGAATCAAACACGGATTGGCACACATACTACCCACCAATTTATTAAAAACTATTAACCCGATTAATTGCCTAATGGTAAGTCAAATAATTAATATGGAATCTTTTCAACGAACCAATTAACGGAAATATATTTTGATACCAAGACCGGGAAAACTAATGTCTAGACTTAAATTAGCAATCCATCTGTAATTTAAAGTTCTATAACAGCCCTTCCTAGTATTTTGCCTGCCCGTAATTCATCACATGCTTCATTGATTTCCTCTAATTTAAAGCGTTTCGTTACAAGCTTATCCAAAGGGAACTTACCTTCTCTGTACCATCGTAGGAACATTTCAAAGTCATCTATAGGGTACGTGGCCCCTAAGCTACCAAGGAAACTACGTTGCCCTAGCATGAATAAATTTGGATCTATCGTTATTTCTGGGTCTGGCATACCGACTAACACAGCTGTTCCACCACGATTATCTGCGCCCATTCCTCCAGCTCTAACAGCTGGCAATATCTGTTCAGTCGCGGCTCTTACGCCTATGGTGTCAAAGGCAAAATCCGCACCCACTCCTGTGATTTCATGAATTGCTGCGACTGGATCAGTGTTTGAAGCGTTAATTGTGTGAGTGGCGCCGAACTGACGAGCAAATTCTAGCTTTCCATCATCTAAATCCACAGCTATCACTGGATAAGCATGAAGGATGGATGCCATTTGTATGGCAGATAAACCCACTCCGCCAGCTCCGATAACAGCGACTGAATTACCAGGCCTGACTTTAGCTGTATTTTTAACTGCCCCTGCGCCGGTCAAAACAGCACAGCCAACAATACAAGCAAGTTCTGGTTTATCATCATCTTTTATCTTAACTACATATTTTTCTAAAGCCAGAACGTCTTGAGCCCATCCGTGGACAACTACGTCGGATATGAGTTCACCTTTGTATGTAGTTCCAGGAGGGTCTTGAGCAGGGAGACCGCCCGAAAAAACCTCGTTATATTTTGAAACCCATGTGACAATAACTTGATCTCCTTCTTTCAGGTTCTTTACCTGGCTGCCAACATGAGTCACGTTCCCAGCAGCTTCATGCCCTAAAATACTAGGAGTTTCTAATCGCTCACCAGCGTCCATTTGATGCAACTGTGAGTGACATAGACCTGTATACGTCAGCCTGACTATTACTTGGTCAGCCCGAGGAGCGGGCACTATAATTTCATCAATAATCAGTGGTTTATCTTTACCTACGAATATAGCTGCCCTGGATTTCATGAATGACCTCTTTTTTGTTACTTATTGTTTTAGAAATAACACTTACATTAATATAAAGAATAACAGAATGCGATAAAAATTTATGCTGACAGCTAACTTCTCTCCCTAACATCGTTAAATTTCAGAACAGCTACTTTAAATTAAGTGAAACTCTCTCTTATTTTACGATAGGCTAATCCGGTTACAATAAGTAGCGGACCAAGCACAACGAATGCTGCTACCCGGTAACTAGTATCTAGTAGAAATACGTCATGTATAAAAAGTTTAGCTATTGGTACTGCCAGTAACAGGGCTCCAAATGCAGTCATCATTTTGGGGGAAACCACAACTTGGGTTCTAACTTTAATTCCGGAAAATATTAACAACAATGCATAAATCGCCCAGAACAAAGTTATGGTTAATTGCTTAGACTCCTCATAACTTCGTTTTGCTATATTCTTAATGTAATCGTGAATTTCCGCAGAGTTAAAGTAATCTATAATTTCCGCGGTTATTAGCCAGATTGTCATGAAAGTGGCCGCGGCGAATAAAAGCAAACCAACATGGGTTTCCCATTCTTCGATGATGATTTTGTTAATGGAATACAAATATGCGGCAATGTAAGTAGCAATAATACATATTAAGAAAGCCAGGAACCGATGATTTAACACCGGCGTGAAATCTTCATAAATATCCTGTGAAAAAGTGTCAACTGAGAGAGCTCTAATGATTGCTAGGCTCAACACTATCAACCCACCTAGCCTGATTTTCCAGTCTTTAAACTTTAATCCGATACCAATCACAACAGCTGACTGTGCAGCCCAAGTTACAGTTATCCATTCACCTGTTAGTTGAACAGGAATGAATGCAGTCAAAAATATTAAAGATATGCCGAGAAAACAAAAAGATAATAGTTTCGAAACATTGGCAGTTCTTAATGCAAAGAGTCCTATAGCTGCGTATAACAACGACAAAAGAATCGTTGAAAGCCCAAGCCATCCTTCGTACGATTCAGCCAAATTCGACATCGTCAAACCAAAGAATATCCCAGCGTTACCAATTATTAAAATAAAGTCAAAGTTATCTGGCTTAGAACGTTTGTATATATTGTGGATAGCAGTAGCCACGATAAATATAATGAAAATTCCAGACAGTCCCAATTGGCTAAATATGGCTTCGGAGTCAGGCAATTCACTAGCCATTAGCCCTCCGACAACGTAAGACCCGATCAAGCCTAACAATGTGTACCATTGCCACTTTTTCCTACTAGCTACGGCAACAATACCTATGTCAATTAACAAAATATATCCAATTGCTAAATACAGTTGATCCTTTAATTCCGTCTCTATTAATGGAGGTGTAATAAATGCACCGATAAGTGAAATAAAAGCGATGACCTTAGAGTTGTATCTTAAGGCTAGAGAGCAACCTAACAGGACAACAAAAAATAAAATTATGAAAACCGTTGTGGGGCTAATTAATTCATAAAAAGCGAATGATGCGTATATAGCTATATATAGAATTGCTAATCCACCACCACATAATCCCTGAGCCCAGCTGGAGAATCTTTTAGAGGCGTACTCACTAACTCCGATCAAAGCTATGCCTGCCACTATCCCTACAATTATTCTGCCTGTAGGACCAATCCATAGATCAAATGCAGCTTTGATAAAGAACCCAATTCCAATTGCTAAAATTATGGAACCTATGACAGCAAACCAGTTTACAGATACAAGTTTTCTTAAAAAAGTGGTTTGATATTTAGGAAGAGAGGAAGTCTTTGAAGGCAGGTTACTTTTTTGAAGTTTTGGTGAGGGTTTCTCTGATACAAGACCTAGCTTGTTAGTAAGAGATCTCTCCAATAACAAAATCCTGCTTTCAAGATGAACAAACTTGCTATTGAGAGAAGCCAGTTGTTCTTTTAGGCTGCTAGTATCATTTCCTGGGTCCAATGTTTGTAAATCTTCAGTATCATCAGGTTTAGTTTGACTTGTTGAAATCGAATCGATATGAGTCCCGCAGAAAATACAGAATTGACTATCCGGAGAGTTCTCTTTTTGACAGCTTTTACAAGTATTCATATTATAAACACATCTTCTTCAGTATCTTACAAAATAACGAAAAAGCCTAGTTTCGAGAAAAACCCTAACGACCCACTGCAAGAGCACAAGTGGATATCCTGGATCAGTCAACTTCAACTAAGGACCATTTCGGATGGTACAAAAGAAAAAGCCCACTCATTAGAATGGGCTTTTTCTTATCCAATCTTGACATATTTTGTGGTGGAGACGGGGGAGAGTCGAACTCCCCGTCCAGAAAACACCGACCCAAAATGTACTACAGGCTTAGCTAATCATTTAAATTCGCTTTAGTACCACCCGATTAGCAAGGATAGGTATAAAAACTAGCCAATAAATCTTTTGCTCTAACTGATCGGCTCTCATTTAGAGCAGCATCCCGATTATGTCGCCTTATCATCCCTCCGGGAAAGAAACGGAAGACGTAGCAGCTAAATTAAGCTGCTAAAGCTAGCTGTTTTTTGCCAGTTACTTTTTTGTCATCTGATTAACGAGGTTGATGACACCTCGACCTGCAATTCTGTTACAACATTCCCTGTCGAAACCACTCGCCCCCATTAGATGTATTTTATCAATAAAATAAGATATGTGCACGATGTGTTCACCTTAACCAATTAATGATGACACTTTTTGATATACTTGAATAAGTGAAAACATTCACCAATATTGCACGAAAAACTACTATTAAATAGATTTAAATTAAGGAGTTTCAGTAATGCATCGAATTGTCTTAGTTAGCATTATGACAGTTGTGATTTCTTTAGCTTTGATATCTTGTGGCGGTGGGACGACAGGCCAAGAGACAGTAAGGAAAGCATCACCTTCTCCAGTACCTAGAGCACCTGTAGATGAAGCAGCAATTGAAGGTGAAGTGAGTGGGGTTGATAGGGGAGCGGAAGTATATGTCACTATGCAGGATCCGGGAGGATCAGGCGAATATATTTATGACCCAGTAGATTTAAATTTTAATGTTGGCGATAAAATTACTCTCGTACTGGAGTCTGAAACTGAATTCCATACATTTACTGTAGAAGATCTAGGCATTGATATGGCAGTAGCAGGCGGAGCTGTTGATGAAGTAACTTTTACATTTGATGCAAGCGGAACATACGAATATATTTGCATTCCGCATAAAGAATTAGGTATGCGAGGCACAATAAACATTAATTAAAAACTCTTGTGAGTTTTTGAAGCCAAAAGGTCATCGCTATATGTAGTGTTCGGCAAGGCTTAGTTGCACAATATGCAGTACTGTTATTGACTTAAGGTACGTACAATTCCTATACTTAAGTTCTATTGAGTACATGTAAGGAAATAAAATGCGAATAATTTGTTTAAAAGATAATCTCAGTAAAGGCTTATCAATTGTATCTAGGGCTGTTGCAACTCGCACAACTTTGCCAATAACGCAAAATGTAGTTTTAACAACAGATCAAGGCCGGCTAAAACTTTCTTCGACTAACCTTGAGATAGCCATTAGCACATGGATAGGCGCTGAGATTCAAGATGAAGGGTCTATAACTATACCAGCTCGAATACTGACTGAATTTGTTAATTCTTTGCCATCAGAGGCCATTGAAATTGAACAGATTGACTCTCCGTTGGGATTGTCTCTAAAATGTAAACGGTCTCAAACTAGTATCAATGGAAATCCCACAGAAGATTTTCCTCCTATCCCAACAGTTGACTCAGGCGTTGTCGCTAATATTAGTGTTGGTGAATTAAAAAAGGCTATTGCGCACGTTGTGTTTGCTGCAGCAACAGAAGATTCTAGGCCAGTCCTTACTGGTGTTAAGTGTGATATCACTGGCGAAACCTTCACATTGGCAGCTGCAGATGGTTTTAGATTAGCTGTATATACAGGTAATCTCTCTGCACCCATTGAAGAAAGTTTACAATTTATTATTCCCGGAAAGGCTTTGACTGAAATTAGCCGATTAGCTGGCTCTCAGAAAGATGATGTTATGTTTACCGTCACTCCTTCCAAAAGTCAGGCCCTTATAAAGCTAGAAAATATTGAGTTAGTTTCACAACTAATACAAGGTTCATTTCCAGATTATAATCAACTTTTGCCCGAAAAATATGATAATAAAGTAGTGGTTACTCAAGAACACTTTCTCGCCGCAACCAAAACAGCGGCGATATTCGCGAGAGATGGAAGTGGAATTATCAGACTTCAATCTACCGGAAGTGGTGAAGATTCACGGTTAATGATTTCGTCTAGAGCAGAAGAAATTGGAGAGAGTGAAGGCGAAGTTGATGCAACAGTTGAATCAGGATCAAATGATATGAAAATTGCGTTCAATGCGCGATATCTATCTGATGTTTTAGAGGTGCTGGGCCAAGGAAATGTTGTCCTGGAAACCACTTCACCATCTAGCCCCGGAGTAATTAAAGCTGAAGGTACTGATAACTACATACATGTAGTTATGCCAATGTTTGTACAGTGGTAAATAATCCCTTGAAACGAGAATTACTACATACAACACGCTCATGGGTAGCTAGATTAGCCAGGCCCTTCCTTCTCGGATGTCTGTTTATTCTTCTGCCTATTGGCTTACTTGCTTGCGACCTTGCTCTACCGCCGGTCGACGTTGACCCAGCCCTTGACCCTGAAGTGATTATTGTTGAGAAGATCCTTGAAGTTGAAGTCGAGAAGATTGTTG
>QGNM01000033.1 GCA_003228095.2 Chloroflexota bacterium
TGATATGGATGAAGATCATGATATGGATGAAGATCATGATATGGATGAAGATCATGATATGGATGAAGATCATGATATGGATGAAGATCATGATATGGATGAAGATCATGATATGGATGAAGAAGAGCACCTAGATAGCAATACTATGTCGCCTGCTCCTTCGCCACGCGAGCCAACCAGACTGGGCATCAGTTTTGATGCTGAAATCTCGAGCGCAGAGGTCCAGTCCTGGGTGGAGCTGGCTGTTGGGGAGATGAAGGATCCAGCCACGGACTTCTTGGGGCTTATCTGGCCGATAGGGTCACCGATAGATGATGAGCCTGATCCGCAGCTGTTTGACGGGGCAATGTTTAGCGAGCATAAACATGTGCTTAGCCCTGCTAAGGTTGATGAAGCAGTCGCGTATTTTGTCAATTGGCAAACGAGTCTCGAGGGTTGCAGTGATGCTGAGAGAAGGGATTTCAGTGATGGAGCTCGGGTGGTTGGTCTCTGGATTCGAGGGGCTGCTGACGTGGCCACGGCACCAGGCCCTTGCGTAAAGTCCCGCGCGGCCATTTACGCGCGCACCCTAGAACATGACAAAACCACTGCAACCGAGATCTTTTTTCACGAGGCCTACCACGGTCTTTCAAATTATCTTCTGAACAGCTGTGCTACTAACGCTCCAGGTCGTAGCGAGGATGATCTAAATAACCGGCGCTGGTTCGCAGAGGGTACCGCCGACTACTTCGGAGTCTACATGGCAGCAAAGATTGAAGGTCGAGAAAATTATCGTCAAAAGATCCTCAAGCGCGCTTATTTGGATCTGCAAGGAGACCCCGGAATGGGTCTGGATTCAGCTTATGTCCAGGCTGCTGCAGTAGTACTGATGTTAGACCGAGGGATGATATCTGAGGAGAAGCTACTGAACGGTAGTTATTTCCATAACTGCTCCTGGATCGACGAGTTTGATCCCCAAGCGGCGGGAATCGATTACATATTTGATAACTTCAATAAAATCCGGCTCTTAGATGGCGAGTATAGCTACTCATCAGACGTGATCTCGGACTAGCCAATAATCTCTGGAGCATTTGGTTGGCCCATATTCTACTAATGAATATGCCAACATCATACTGATAAGACTGAGGTCCGTGGTTCGAGCCCACGTTGGCCCACCATAAGTTATGAACTTAAATTAAAGTTTATTGAGCTATTTCTGCAAAGGGTCTTTACGGCCTACCATTTTGATATTTCATTTTTACTGGAGTGGCGATATGGTAATCTATATAAAACGCTAATAAAGAGGTTATACGATGTCAAATGCAGAAAAAATCGGCTCGATTAAGGCAGTTACAACTTCAAGGTCATTACCAGCAAATGGTACTAACCCAGTATTTGAAGTAACCGCATCAACCGGACAAGGGACTCTGGCCGGAGTAGAAATAATGAAATTGATGTGTACTTATGAAGCTGAAATGGGGCCTAACGGAATACTTTACGGAGAATGCCCAAACTCAGGTGTCGTTATTGCCGCTGACGGGATAGCAACTTTTAGAGCTACCGGCACTGGTACCTTTACAGAAGACGGAGGCGCTGCGTTCAAAGGGGTATGCTACTTTCAAACGTCAGCCCCTTCACTTGCGAAGTTGAATGGAGCAGCAGTTATTTATGATTGGGATGTGGATGCTGAAGGGAATGCTGCTTGGGAACTTTGGGAGTGGAAGTAAGCCTAACCTATAATGATTTCGGCTCTGGTTATTGTTGAATTTTTAAATTTACAATAAATATTCTTTACAACTTTCTGAGATTCGCAAAAGGTGATGTTACCTACTTCTCGATCTTTTACCAGAGCTGGTGTCACGGCTGGAGTTTACAGGGTAGTTATTAGGTTTCTTTCTATTTCCATAACTTTTAGTGCTTGGCCTACCTTCTTCACTACTACGTGCTGCCTTTGAAACCCCATTATATGTTCCTCTTCTTTGTCGCTTCTGTTGTGAACTCCGATCACTTCCTCGATATCCATTAGGTTTCGATGAACTCACATCTTTTTTACCATAGTCGATGTCCTCAATGATACGTCTATCGATCTTAGACTTTAAAACGTTTTCTATTCTACGAACCATGAACTCATCTTCAGGCAAAACAAAAGTTAGAGCTTCCCCTTTTTGTTTAGCTCTGCCAGTACGACCAATACGATGAATATAAGCATCAACGGTATTTGGAATGTCAAAATTTATCACATGTGAAACTTGAGATACATCAATTCCTCTGGAGGCTATATCAGTAGCCACCAAAATATCGTACTTACCATTTTTGAATCCATTTATCGACATGTTCCTTTTATTCTGAGACAGGTTACCTTGCAAAACAGTAACTTTATAATCTTTATTGCTGAGGTCAGCCCCAACTTTTTTCGCCCTATGTTTAGTACGGGTAAACACAATCACACGTCCAGTAGCAGTTGTTTCCAAAACTTTAAACAAACACTTGGTTTTGACCCTTTCATTCATTGGATATAAGGCGTGCGCTACTGTGTCTGCTGGTGAAATAATCCCTATTTGAACTGTTCTTGGGGACTTAAGGATATCCTTAGCCAAAGCACGTATATCATTTGGCATTGTTGCAGCAAAAAATAGGGTTTGTCGCTCAACAGGTAAATGCTTGAGTATCTTCCGAATATCTGGCAGGAATCCCATATCACACATGGTATCTGCCTCATCTAAAACCAAAGTTTCTACCCCAGATAAATCAATAGTTTTATCGTTTAAATGATCCAATAAACGTCCAGGGCAAGCAACAACTATATCTGGATGTCGGGACAGATTGGATTCCTGAGGTCGTTTTTTTACACCACCGTAAATAGTTATACTGCGAGATTTGGTATATTTTCCTAAATCGGCAGCTGCTTTATTAATTTGATCTACCAACTCGCGAGTAGGAGCTATCACCAAAGCTTTAATCGACTTATTATGATTCACATGGATCTTATCCAATATTGGCAACATAAATGCTGCTGTTTTACCTGTGCCAGTTTGAGCTAGGCCTAAGACATCATGTCCTTCCATTAAAATGGGAATCGCTTGTGCTTGTATAGGGGTAGGTTCAATATATTTAGCGTCTCTTATCGAGTCCAAGAGACGTTGGGTTAACCCCATATCTTCAAATTTCAGTTTATTCTCCTAATATGCGTGTTTTGGATTAAACATTTATTTCAATCTAACACCTTCAGAAAATAACTGTTTCTATGAAACGCTTATCATATGATACAGAGCATCAAAGGGATGGTATAGCAGGCTCAAGGTGTTGATTAGTGGTTTACAAATACTACGACTGCCATTACATAACCAAAAAAATAGAAGATAGCAGTAGTTTTCATATCCTAAGCTGTATTTAGTGCATAGGTTTTGATTAAGTAATTTCACTCTCAGTATTTATTTGTAGTTCATTCGATAACTGTTCCCATTCTTGCTCTAAATCTTTGGATTGCTTTTGAAGAGTTTTATGTTTCTTTCCAAATTCAGCTAATTGGCCGGGGTTATCAAGGTCTTTGGGATTAATAAAAAAAGTCTCTAATTTATTTATATGTAAATTAATACCTTCTAATTCGGATTCAATTATTTTGATTCTTTCATTTAATTTACGCAATTTATTCGTAGAGTTTTTACGTGTTCTTCTATCTTGTTTATATTTAGAATTGTCCTTATTCGGTGTAACCGAACTAGAGTTTCTTACAGAAGTGTCAACTGGGCTATGATCAGGCTCAGTCCTATTTATCATAGATAAGTAGCTTAAATAATCTCCAGGATATACAACAGGGTTTCCGTTTTCTACTCTTATGACCTTATTAGCCACCTGATGAATCAACGTACGGTCGTGGGTAATAAAACACAAAGTGCCTTGGTAAGCGATCAATGCATCAGTCAGAATTTCCCTTGATGCAATATCGAGGTGATTTGTAGGCTCATCCATAAAAAGCAAGTTCCTAGACTGAATCAGTAGCTTAGCTAGTGCGACTCTAGCTTTTTCTCCTCCAGATAAAACTGATATCTTTTTTTGCACGTCATCTCCGCTGAACAAAAAGCCTCCTAGAATGGTTCTCAAGTTCTGAGCTGAAACTGCTACAGAAACTTGATGTACTTCTTCAATTATTGTGTTTTTAGGGTTTAAAAGTTCAAGTAAATGTTGAGCATAATAACCTGTTACAACATTGTGCCCCAATTGTCGGTTCCCACTATCGAAATCTAAAACACCGGCCATTATTTTCAACATTGTTGATTTGCCAGCTCCATTAACGCCTACTAAAGCAACTTTATCTCCTCTATTTAAAACTAAATCAACATCGCTATAAATAACCTGTTTACCATATGATTTATTTAAACCCTCTAACTTTATTACTTCATTTCCACTTCGCGGTGGTTCAGGGAAAGAATATCTGACTGTCTTAGTGATTCTTGGAAGGTCTATTTTTTCCATTTTGTCTAGTGACTTCAACCTGCTTTGGACTTGCCCTGCCTTCGACGCTTTAGCTCTGAAACGCTCCACAAATTTCATCTGTTTTTTGATTTGCTTTTCCATCCTCGCTGCGCTGACTTGCTTGCTTTTAATCGACTGGTCCCTTGAAAGTAGATATTCATCATAATTACCCTTTTGTAAAACTACCTGTTCTGGTTCTATGGCTAAAACTGTTGTCGCCACAGAGTTCAAAAATGCTCTGTCATGAGAAGTTATAAGAACAGCTCCTTTGAATTGTTTAATTAAATAATTCTCAAACCATAGATTTGCCTCTAAATCAAGGTGGTTGGTAGGCTCATCTAAGAGTAAAACATCTGGTCTGGCAAAAAGGACTTTACTAAGATAAGCCCTCATAATCCAGCCTCCGCTGAATTCATTTATAGGCCTGTTAAAATCGTTTTCATTAAATCTAAGTCCTGACAAAATTGTCTTCGCTTGATATTCGCTATTGTTTTGATCGTACATCTGAAGATGATCGTCGATTTTTGTCATGCGAGTTAACAAAATTGACTGCTCCTCATTATTTGTTTCATTAGATAACGATTGGTAAATATCAGTTAACTCTTTCCTTAATTTCTTGATTTCATCGGTCTCTTCAAGCACCTCTTGAAGTAATGTCATGCCGCCAAACTTAAAGTTTTCCTGTTTTAGATATGAGATCCTAGAATTTCTTTTTAGCGTCACTTTACCGCTATCAGAAATAGTTTCTCCAGCTACTATATCCATGAGAGTTGACTTGCCAGAGCCGTTAGCTCCTATTAGAGCGATACGATCGCCAGCTACGGCGTTAAACGACAGATCAGAAAATAGAATTTCATTTCCATACCCTTTACTTAATTTAGTTATATTCAGCATGATTAAACTATATTGAACTATCGATATAAAACTCAAGACCATAAGTTGATCAAAAGTGTATTAAATTCTTCATAACAAAAATCATTAATTGACGCTAGTCAAAATTTACTATTACTAAAACAAGATAATCGTCTTCCATTGTCTAATATAAATAATTTATACTCCTTACTATGTTAACTAATAAGAATTCAGTCATAGTACAGGCTGTAAGTTGTCATTAGTTTTTGTTTCTGGACAGGATATGAAATCAAGGCGCGATCGGTTTGGCTTATTAAATCTAAGTGATGGGACCTTGATTACGCAAAGCGGGCACCATAAATCTGGATTAAAGGCAGAATTCAGTAAACCAGTTGAGATTTATGAATCCTGATCAAAACTATTCCATAATAATTGATAAGATTTTTGGTTCCACAAATGCGATAGCAATCGTTGGTCTTTCTGATGATCCAACTCGACCTAGTTATCGTATAGGCTCTTATTTAATAGATAATGGATATAAGGTAATACCTGTAAACCCAAAAATAAATTTCGTGTTGGGTCAAAAAAGCTACCCTGATTTACTGAAAATACCTGATCAAATTGACATGGTAAACATATTTCGCAGATCAGAACTTGTAAAACCTATAGTTGAAGAAGCAATAAAAATTGGTGTTAAAAGCATCTGGATGCAAGACGGTATTGAAGATTCTAATGCTGCAAAAATAGCAACGGAAGCGGGTATTATGGTAATAATGGATGATTGTATATATCGGCAACATAAACTTAAGTCTGTAAAGCCTAATTAATATGAAAGTTAAAGAAATAAGCGAGTTTGAGTTGATTAGACTTTTGTCTAAGACATTATCTGACAACTATAAAGCTAGCGAGATCAATACTATTTACAATGAAGTCGTTGGTTTGGCTGACGATGCAGCGGCATGGGATGCTCCAGAAGGTCGTCAGGTTTTCACTACGGATGCATTAGTAAACAACGTTCACTTTGATCTAAGATTCATGTCGTCAATTGACCTAGGATGGAAATCTATGGTCGCTTCGCAAAGCGATATAGCCGCTATGGGATTCAAACCATTATTCACCACGGTATCTTTGGGGTTAACCGGCGAAGAAAACTTAAATATGTTGACTGATTTATACAAAGGTATAGCCGATGCAGCTTCACAATTCGGAGGCAAAGTTGTAGGAGGTAATACTACAAAATCCGATACGTTGTTCATTTCGATATCCATGTTAGGACACGACCCGTCTAACGAATCTCGAACCAATCCCCTTAAAAGACATTCTGCAAAGCCGGGCGATGTTGTGGCTGTAACCGGATCTCTCGGATCATCAGCTGGTGGATTGCGAATTTTACAGGACAAAACGGGAACTCTCCCCAGATGCCAAGACCTGATCGGATCTCATATAAGACCAAGGCCTCAGATCGATGCTGGTGTATGGCTAGCAAGGCATGGCATACAATGTGCCACTGATATTAGTGATGGCCTACTGGCGGATTTAGGACACATATGTGAATCCAGTAAAGTAGGCGCTGATATTAAGATTAATACCCTTCCTGTAACTTCAGATTTGAAGTCTGTTTTTCCTGCTGATTGGGAAGAGCTCTCTTTGACTGGAGGCGAAGACTACCAGCTTGTTTTCACTGGAACAAAACAATCAATAAATGAAGCGATTTCTTCTATCGATACGCCAATTAGCATAATCGGTGAAATAACTGATGATTACCCAGGAATAAATGTATTAAACTCTGAAGGAATGTCCGGACGCTATACTTCGAGCGGTTTTGATCATTTCAAAAACAAATAACTGGAGATTAATTAAATTGGAAAAAATACATGTTGATATTAAGTCTGATGGAAATTCTCGTTCAAGCGAAATAATTTCCGATCTACGCACGGCCACGGAAGCACTATTTTACCCAATGCAAATGTGTGGTTTTCTAGACGAGTCTGACAGTATGCACCTATGCCCACATATGGAACGAAGACAACCTTGCCCTCATTTATTTGAGGATAAAACCGTCAATGAAACTGCGTACCACAATACATTAGAGCGTGAGCGTAAAGCATCTCTGAGAGTGTATTTCTCTCATGCAAACATAAGCTTATATCTGACTTAGATCTCAGGTAAATATTAAATCATAAGGAAAAATAATGGCTCGAGTCCCATATGTAAACCGCGAAGACCTAGCGGAAGAACAAAAACATATATTTGATCGAATAGCTAAAACAAGAGGATCTGTACAAAACGTATTTGCAGCATTAATGAATAGTCCTGAAGCTGCCCATGTGGTGACTTCAGTAGGAGAGTATATTAGATATAAATCCAAACTTGACCCAGCTATACGAGAAACTGCTATCTTGACCACTGCTAAAGAATTAAACAATAGCTATGAATGGGCTCAACATGAACCAGTTGCTTTAGAAGCAGGGGTTCGAGTCGAGGTCATCGATGCAATTCTATCTGGCAAAGGCCCAATGGGTTTACCAGCTAAGGAAGGGATATTTATACAAGCTGCCAAAGAATTAGTAAGAGACGCAACTTTAAATAAAAAAACTTTCCAAGCCCTTGAACATCTGCTTGGGGTTGAACAAACAATCGATTTCCTAGTTACTGTTGGATACTACTCTATGGTCGCTCGGGTCATCTCTGCCCTAGAAGTAGATTTCGATGACTGGCTCAATTTAAACGATCAATTTAATGGCAATTAAAGATTCAATTAACCGGGCAAACTTAATTACTGGATGTTGACTATCTTATACATTTATAATAAATTAGATGTCTATGTATTACATTAATACAGTTGAACCAATCCAATCCTGAGGTGTTAGGCCCTAATTTGAACTACTATTTAATAGCATCTTAACAAATCTTTAACCAATACTTCAGGGAGTAAATATATTATTAAGACTGGCAAGAGTGATAAGAAAAGTAAGGAAATGAAATTTGAATAAACAGAAACAAGTGAATAACATTACAGACCCAGTTATTGTGGCAGAAAACGTAACCAAAACTTATGATAATGGCCGAATTAAAGTCAAAGCACTAAATGATGTCACTCTTACAGTTAACAGAGGAGAAATGGTCGCAGTAATGGGGCCTAGTGGTTGCGGTAAAACAACCCTATTAAACTGTTTATCTGGTCTCGATGATATATCTAGCGGCACGGTAAAAATAAATAACACCGAACTATCCACAATGTCAGATAAAATAATGACCAAGTACAGAGCTCAAAGGATGGGGTACATCTTTCAAGCTTTCAATTTATTACCCGTTCTCACGGCACGCGAAAATGTCGAGATGCCTCTTCTTGTATCAGGTACAGCTTCTAAAGAAGCTAAGGAGTCAGCAGAGAATGCCCTCGACTTGGTCGGCCTTACAGACTGGATGGAGCATTACCCAGCCGAGTTATCTGGTGGCCAAATACAAAGAGTGACTATAGCAAGATCTTTAGTTAACACTCCTGAAATCGTTTGGGCTGATGAGCCAACAGGAAACCTTGACAGTGAAAATGCCAAAGACGTAATGAATATGATCCTCAAACTTAATGCCGAGAACAATCAAACATTTGTAATCGTTACCCACTCTGATGAAGTAGCTGGATTAACTAATAGAACGATATTCATGAGAGACGGAGTCATAGAAAGAGACAGTAAATAGGATAGGTAACAGAAAGAGGATTTAATTGGATACTATATTCGGGGCACCAGTAACTAGCATCGCTTTAACATTATTTATTGTTTTTGCGATTATCTTTATTTTCGTGTCATACATCATAATAAGAAACCCAATACTTCTAAGAATGGCATTCAGAAATGTAATCAGAAGGCCTGCTCGGGCTGGATTAATTATGTCAGGATTAATGCTAGCAACTGCGATCATTTCCATTGCGTTCACAACTGGTGACTCAGTAACTTACAGCATAAAAAATGAGGCTACTTCAAGTCTTCGCGAACTCGATATGTTCATCAGTATTGATGAAGAATCTCAGCTATGGGAAAACCAACCATTACCCGAATATTTTGATGAAAATCTTTATCAGCAGATTAGAACTGAGTTTGAAGCAGACCCTGGCGTCGAGTCAACATTAGCAGTTCTATCTAAAACTGTAGCTGTTATCAACGTAACTCGCAAACAATTCGAATCAAATGCAACAATGATAGGGGTAGATGAGCAGAATTCCGCTAAGTTTGAAGCATTGTATGACGAGCTAAATCAATCTCTAGAAATCAGCGATCTTGGGCCAAATGAAATTTTCATAGACATCGCGGGAGCTGAGGCTTTAGAGGCTAAAGTTGGAGATGTAATACAGATTGTTCTAGGCCCAAATCAGCTAAAACCTTTTATAGTAAAGGGTATTTCAGAAGGTTACTATTTCAAGGGTCGAGGTAGCTCTATAACAATAATGATGCCGTTAAAACGCGTTCAAAATCTATTAGGGAAAGAGGGCTCCCTGTCTCGAGTTCTCATAACGAATAATGGAGACCCATATGAGGGAGTCAAATACTCCAATGGTATTGAAGAAAGGCTAGGAGACTCCGAAGTTTTGAAGTCAAAAGGACTGAAACTCGTGCCAATTAAAGCGGATCTTGTTGAGTTGGCAAATTCAATAGGTAGCTTAT
Source organism: Chloroflexota bacterium (assembly GCA_003228095.2). Lineage (GTDB taxonomy): Bacteria > Chloroflexota > Dehalococcoidia > Lucifugimonadales > UBA2962 > UBA2962. Next base: position 9,966 of record QGNM01000033.1, read on the forward strand.
TTGTCACATTCTTTACGACCTTTGGTTTATTCTCTATAGGTGTTGGGCTTTTACTAATCTTTTTAATATTTTCGATGTTGGCTGCTGAACGAAAAAGTGAGATGGGAATGGCTAGAGCGGTTGGAATGCAAAAACAGCAACTGATCAGACTGTTTATGTTAGAGGGAGCGATATATGGCCTTGGATCAGCAATAATTGGCGTTTTAGCCGGTATTGGGATCGGCCTTCTTTTAATCGTGGCTGCATCAAATATATTTTCCGGCAACTCAGACGATTTCAACCTTAGTGGAAACGTCTCATTTATTAGCGCTCTCACCTCATTTCTTCTTGGAGCAGTAATAACTTTCGCTACAGTATTTTTTGCTTCATGGAAAATTAGCAACCTCAACATTGTCAGAGCAATTAGAGACATCCCGGACCCTCAAGGAACAGGCAGAACAAAAAGTAATTTAATCTGGTCTTTAGTTTTAACAATTGGTGGAGCGATACTAGTTGGGACAAGTTTTAGCAACAATCAGTTCCCTGCTTTCATTTTTGGCTTAGCATTAATCCCGATAGGACTGTCCCTACTTTTTAGATGGATTGGTCTAGCACAAAACATTGTCTTGACTGGTGCGGGAGTCATACTTGTAATCATTTTCGTGCTACCAGCATCTGTGTGGGATTCTCTCAACGAGAATTGGACAGACAACTTTGCTAGCTTCTTCATCACCGGTACATTTTTAGTAACTGGCGCAGTTTTAATCTTCATGAACAACAACAAACCTATCCTCGCGTTTTTTGTTAATACGCTTGGAAGGATTAAGTCGATAGCACCAATAGTCAAATCGGCTGTATCTTACCCCCTACGATATGGATTTAGAACTGGCTTATCCGTTGCAATGTTTTCTGTGGTTATATTTGCAGTGCTGGTTAACTCGATGGTAGTTGAGGGTTTCAATAACCTGCTCAATGACAAGGAAAGATTTGCTGGTGGATACGACACGGTTGGATATGTTTTAAGTGATTTAAACCCTATTCAAGATATGCAGATAAAAATAGATAGCACTGAAGAACTCTCATTTGTCACAGAAGTTAGCACGTTCAGAACGGTTAGCGACACAGAAGGCTTGGTTATAGACTCAAATCAAACCGACTTTATTTCAACAAATATCACTGGCGTCGATGACAACTTTATGGAATCGAATAAATTTAGAATAAGTTTGGCCACAGAAAAATATGTTACTGAAACTGGTTTTGATTCGAAAGCCGTATGGGCCGATTTAAAAAATAACCCAGGATTTGCCGTGGTAGATTCCGGAATGTTACCCGCAAAAAATAGCTTTGCTTTCGACCCAGATGATGACAACTTGAAACTAAACGTCGAAGGTTTGTTCATGGAAAATGAAGTGATGGATGAAGTAAAAGTAAAAGTTCGTGACTTAGAAAGTAGTAATGAATATGAAGTCACGGTCATAGCAGTCCTAGATGAGTTTTTAGATAATGGCCCTATAATACCGAGTGGCATATTCACCAGCCAACAGTTTCTTTTTGAAAAAACAGGCGTAAATTCAGATGCAACGAGATATTTTTTCAGAGTGGAAGACAGCTACATAGATCCGTCCGCAGAAATCGAGTCAGGGTTATTCGAACATGCGATTCAAACTCTCGATTTAGAAGAGACGTTGACAGAACTTCAGAGCCAACAAAGATCTTTCTTTGATCTATTGACTGGATTCATGCTGCTGGGACTTGTAGTTGGGATCGTGGCATTAGGGGTTATTAGCGCCAGAGCAGTTGTAGAAAGAAGGCATGCAATTGGTGTAATGAGAGCTATTGGGTTTTCTAAACGTATGGTTCTTTTGACTTTTTTAGGTGAATCATCATTTATAGCTATAATGGGAATCCTGCTCGGCATAGTACTAGGCATAGTGACTGGAATAAATGTGATGGCTGACATAAGAGATTCAGCAGATCCTGATATAAAGACAATAATTCCTTGGTTAAAATTTGCTTTAATTGGAATTGGAGCATATTTTATGTGTTTAATAACAACTCTTATCCCCGCTTTAAAAGCTTCGGAAGTGGCACCGGCTGAAGCATTAAGATATGAATAGTATTCCAAATAGAAAAACTATTCTAATAGTTGAGGATGACCAAAACATTCAGGAAGCTCTAAGGTATAGCTTGGAGAAAGAAAAATATGATCTGATTTTAGCCAACGATGGTAATCAAGCGTTAGAGTTGGCCGAATGTCATAATCCTGATCTTGTTATCTTAGATATAATGCTCCCAGGCAGTGATGGGCTATCTGTTTGCCAAACCTTAAGAGCTAAAAATGACGTACCAATAATAATGCTAACAGCCAAATCTGAAGAAATAGATAAAGTTTTAGGACTTGAACTCGGTGCAAATGATTACATTACTAAACCTTTTAGCATGCGCGAACTGATTGCTAGAGTAAAAGTTCAACTTCGATATTCAAATTCAAGAGAAATCGATTTCAGTAAAGATAAATCTGCGATATTAGAGTCAGGCAATCTGGTAATTGATACATACAGCTATACAGCCAAGCTAAATAACAAAGAATTGAACCTTCGCCCTCGCGAATTCAATTTATTAACGTTTTTTATGCAGAACAAAGGAAAAGCTTTATCAAGACACAAAATTCTTGAGGCGTTATGGGGACAAGATTATATCGGCGATACCCGTACAATAGATGTGCATACAAGGTGGCTTAGACAAAAACTTGAGTCTAACCCAAGTAAACCTCTAAGGATCGTAACAGTAAGAGGAATAGGATATCGGTTTGACGGGTGAATATACCTAAATCTTTACAATGGCATTGGGTTGCACCCTACATCATTTTAATTCTAATTATTATGATTGGGCTAGGTATATATATCAGTAGCGCCAAAGACGCGAATGTTACTTTAGCCATCGTTGTTTCTACCGCTGTAATCATAATCTCCTTTTTGATAATTAGTTTTAACGTTATGAATAAAACATCAGAGCTAATCAGGGATTTTTCTGAGGGATCTAATGCTCTTGCCAACGGTAATTCAGATTATGAGTTTCCAGCTTACGGAAATAAAGATCGAAGAATTTTTGCTAGCTCATTTAACGTAATGGCTAGAAGAATGAGATCTGATTTAAGAGATCTAGAAAGTGAGCGTTCTAAGTTATCAGCCGTACTGGAAACAATGAATGATGGCGTAATAGTTGCAGACTCTGAAGCAAAAATAACTTTAATAAATCCATCAGCCCAACAGCTACTAGGTATTAGTGAAGATGTCTATAGCAGGTTGACCAATACTTCTGGTCACGATTCATTGGGCCACATATGGGATCATGAATTACGAACTATAATTTTAAATACGGTAAGTACTTCTGAGCCACATAGTCAAGACATCTTACTTCAGCCAGGTAGAAATGTTGTTAATGCGATAGCCACCCCTATAAATCATCTCGGGGGCGAAGGTGTTTTAGTGACCTTGACGAATATTACGGAATATAGAAATATCGAAAATACACGTCGGGAATTTATTAGTAATGTTAGTCACGAGCTTAGGAGTCCATTGGCTTCCGTAAAAGCTCTAATCGAAACTCTTATGGACGGAGCAATCGATGACAAATCGGTAACATCGGATTATTTATCAAGAATTAATACAGATGTGGACAGGATGAATCAACTCGTTGGTGAACTCTTGGAGTTGTCCACATTAGAAAGCGGGCTCGTTCACATGGACCTCCAAAATGTTAATATAAACGACTCCATTTTTTATGTAGTGCGAAGCTTAGAGCACAAAGCAAAAGGGAAAAATATAGATGTCGCCTATCCAAATCCTTCTATTAACTTAGAGGTTTTCGCAGACAAACGTAAAATGATTCAGGTGATTTTAAATCTTTTAGACAACGCTATTAGATTTACACCTGAAAGCGGTAAAATCATTATTTCAACATCGCAAAGTGCAGATATGGTTGAGATTTCAGTCGAAGATAATGGGGTTGGAATATCTACTGAAGATCAAAAGCATGTCTTCGAAAGATTTTATAAAGTTGATCCCTCCAGATCAAGTTCAGGAACAGGCCTCGGCTTAGCAATCGCAAAACACATTGTAATGGCGCACAGCGGAAATATATTACTTGATAGTAAACCAGATGAAGGTTCCAAGTTTTCGTTCAAACTACGTAAAACTTAAACAAGGTCTTAACATTCTGTTAACAAAAATTTAATTCAGCATTAAACGACTGCATAGAAACTAGATATAGTCTCTAACGGTAGTCAGATAAAACAGAAGTAGTCAATTAATTCATGTAAGACTTTACCAAAATGATGGATATTTAAAATACAAATTATAGCAATCTGAACTACTGAAAATAGTTGAAGAAAAATAAAGATATAACCACCAGGTCAAGCGTTTATAAACGCAGCGCTAGCTCCAAGATAGAAGGCAAAGCCATAAAATGGATATTGCTAGCATGTGCACTATTGTCTGTGGCCACAACTGTTGGCATAGTCGTTAGTTTAGTTGTTCAGGGTTGGAACTTCTTTATGGAGGTCTCACTTTGGGAATTCCTTACTGGCACTCGATGGTCTCCAATATTAAAGCCTAGAGCTCACGGTGTTCTCCCTCTTGTCGGTGGGACTATGTTGGTTTCAATAATTGCAATCCTTTTTGCAGCTCCGGTAGGACTTGGCGCAGCAATCTATTTGTCTGAATATGCTGCAGATCGAGTCAGACGTATAGTTAAACCTGTACTAGAAATTTTAGCAGGAGTGCCAACCATTGTGTATGGGTACTTTGCTCTAAGTTTTGTTACTCCATCGCTACAAAAAGTTATTCCAAATATGATTGTTTTTAATGCTCTTAGTGCTGGCCTGGTAATGGGAATAATGATAATGCCGATGATATCTACCTTAAGCGAAGATGCGATGATGTCAGTTCCGAGATCTCTAAGGAACGGAGCGTATGCTCTTGGAGCAACACGACTTGAAGTGGCATCACGCGTAGTAGTGCCCGCGGCCTTATCTGGCATAATATCATCATTTATATTAGCTGTTTCAAGAGCAATAGGTGAAACTATGCTAGTCACGATAGCTGCTGGGGCAACACCCAGGTTAACAGCCAACCCCTTAGAAAGCATCCAAACAATGACTGCTTATATAGTGCAGCTTAGCCTTGGAGAAGCGGCTTTCGGTTCATTAGAATATAACACTATATTCGCAGTTGGGCTTTTATTATTTTTCATTACCTTAATAATGAACTTGATTGGAAGTCTTGTTGTGAATAAATGGCGGCAAAAATATGAGTAGTAATCAAGCTCAATCTTCGCTATTTCCTGAAAACTTGAGAAAGCGCAAAAGATTTGGACAAATAATATACTTCCTATTATTATCATGTGTTTTAATTGGAATTGTTAGCCTATTAATTTTATTAGTTAGAATTTTATTTGACGGTATAGACTGGCTTAGCTGGCATTTCTTAACTAACTTTCCATCTAGGCACCCAGAAATAGCCGGAATGAAATCAGCAATTTTCGGTACAATTTGGACGATCGCTTTAACTGGATCTTTCACAGTGCCAATAGGGATAGGTGCAGCGATTTATTTAGAAGAGTATTCCCCGAAAAGTTGGTTCACTCAAATTATTGAAATCAATATATCCAATCTTGCTGGTGTCCCATCTATAGTTTATGGGTTACTTGGGTTAGCACTGTTTGTTCAGTGGATGTCTATCGGAAGATCGGTTTTAGCTGGAGCCCTAACATTAGCTTTACTAGTACTTCCAATCGTAATATTAGCTGCTCGAGAAGCAATTAGAGCTGTGCCAGATTCTTATCGCCAAGCTTCATATGCTCTTGGTTCAACCAAATGGCAAACTCAGAAATACGTTGTTCTTCCATCGGCAATGCCAAGCATTTTGACAGGTGTGATTTTAGCTTTGTCCAGAGCAATCGGTGAGGCTGCCCCGATTATAGCTATTAGCGCTTTAGTTTATCTTACATTCATTCCAACAAACCCATTATCTCGATTCACCGTAATGCCGATACAGATTTTTAATTGGGTATCTCGACCACAAGATGAATTTCGAGGCCTAGCCGCCGCAGGTATAATCATTTTGTTGCTAATATTACTGGGAATGAACTCTTTCGCAATTTATTTAAGAAATCGCTATCAAAAACAATCGGAAGAATAGACATGGAAAATGAAATAACACAAGTAACTGACAAGGAAATATCTAAAAACATAATCATTAGTGCTCGCAATTTGAACGTTTATTATGGAAATTTTAGAGCAGTAAAAGACGTGAATTTAGATGTTAAGAAAAACCAGGTTTTGTCTTTAATAGGCCCTTCAGGCTGTGGCAAAAGCACAGTTCTAAGGTGCTTCAATCGAATGAATGATCTTATTTTATCTGCAGAAGTGGGAGGGTCAATTTTATACAATGGAATAAACCTATATTCTGCAGAAGTAGATGCAACTGAAATACGCTCTTCAATTGGAATGGTTTTTCAGAAACCTAACCCTTTCCCAAAATCAATATATGACAACGTTGCTTTTGGTCTTCGGATAAATGGCTATCAGGGCGACATGGATGAAGCCGTAGAAAAATCATTGAAACAAGCAGCATTGTGGGATGAGGTCAAAGACAGGCTAAAAGATAGTGGTTTAACCTTATCTGGAGGGCAACAACAAAGATTGTGTATAGCCCGTACCCTTGCTATAGAACCAGATATCATACTGATGGATGAACCTTGCTCTGCTCTAGACCCAATTGCGACACTAGCAATTGAAGAATTAATAAGAGAATTGATCACAAAATATACGATTATTATTGTAACTCACAACATGCAACAAGCGGCGAGGGTATCTGACGAAACTGCCTTTCTAATGGTTGGAGAAGATCGTGCTGGATACCTTGTTGAAACAGGAGACACACAACAGATATTCACCAATCCCAAAGAGGAACGAACTGAATCATATATAACAGGTCGATTTAGTTAACTAACTAATTAAATTAACCGTGTGCAAGTAACATAAGATACCAGCAACAGAAGGAGACTATCATGGCTAGAACAGATTTCGACAGAGATCTTAACACCTTAATGGATGAACTATTATCACTCGGCAGCATGGTGCAAAAAGCGGTTCTTTTGTCTCTAGACGCATTAAAGACTCGTAATCTAACTCTCTCAAAACAAGTTATTAACGAAGACGATGAAATTGATAATAGAGCTATTGAGATCGAAGAGAAGTGCATCGATTTAATGGCTACTCAGCAGCCCTTAGCTGGAGACCTTCGAACCATAATAACCCTTTTGCTAGTTTCCTCTGAATTAGAAAGAATGGGTGATTATGCTGAGGGAATAGGGAAAATAGGTTTACTAATTGGAAAAGAATCATTACTGAAACCATTGATAGATATCCCCAGAATTGGAGATTTGGCAAGCAACATGCTCAGACTAAGTTTAGAAACTCTTGTGTCAAGGGACGTAGATGGAGCTAAAAGGGTTATATTTATGGATGATGAAGTAGATGAAATATACAACCAGATTTATAGAGAATTAGTCTTGATGATGATTGAAAACCCAAAAAACATCCAACGTGCCACTTATTTACTATGGGTTGCCCACGATCTTGAACGAATAGCAGATCGTGCTACAAATATATCTGAAAGAACGATATTCATGGTCACTGGGAAAAAGAGAGATTTCACTGATGTATAACATAATGAAACTGATATTATAAAAGAATTTTAAATAATACCTAGCCGTCTCAGGGCACTCAACATATATCGAGATGGTATTGCGATCGGGATGTCAAACAAAAATCTGACTATCCAAGATTTGACTAAACCTTTCGATCGCTGTTTGACACAACCAACACAAGTGCAAGTTGGTGGATGTCCATCATAATACCAAGTTCGATGACTCATAAAAATCGATGTCCTTTAACAAATTTTCGATTATTAGGAATGATTTTACTAAAAACTAATTAGTGAACTTTAAAACCTAGTGTGCCCCCGGTGCGACTCGAACGCACGACACCAGGTTTAGGAAACCTGTGCTCTATCCTCTGAGCTACGGGGGCAGGAAATATTAATTTACTTCAAGATATTAATTTCTTGTTCATAAGAGTCTCGAAGTTGAGATATGAGATTCCTTAATTTCAACCCTGAAGAATCTACATCCAAGTTATCATAAAATGGCTCTATAAAATCAGCAACGCCTTCAGTAAGCGCATCGAGAACAAGCGGTTGTACAGAAATATTTGATGAATGAACAGTCACCTTGAAATGACTTTGGTCTACATTAGTTATATCCAAACTTACTGTTCCAGAATCAGATGTAAAATCATATGAAGTTAAACCTCCAAGCCTTCCTCCAATACTCATGTGAGCAAAACCCAGTAAAGACATATAATTATAGAAAGCCTCCTGAAACATAGTTTTGCCGGCTTGAGTTACTATAACTTCGTATGTATCTTGCATGTAAACATCCTTTATTAAAATACAACTATTAAAATACAACCTTCTTTATTAATACCAATTCACCATGCATCTCATGTAGATTTATTCTTAAATGACCTGACCAAAATTACTGGAGCTAATAAAGTAGTGATCATTGTCATAATAATGCAAACACTAAATAAATCTTGTCCTATTACGCCCTGACCAAAACCAACTCCTCCCATAATAAGAGCAACTTCACCTCTTGGCATCATGCCTACGCCAATCCTCCATGATTCTGCCCGGCTAAACCGAAACATTAGTGATGGCAATCCTGAGCCTGCAATTTTACCAACAGCCGCTAACGCACTTACCACAAGTCCAAACACCCACACATCTCCAAGTTCTGTAACATCCACCATCATTCCCATTACCACAAAGAATACTGGCACTAAAACATTGTATACACCTCTTAATGGATCTTCCAAGCGGTGGGCAAGCGGAGTCCCTGATAAAGCTAATCCTATCGAAAAAGCACCTATGATCATGGCCAGTCCAAAACTTTCGGCTAGCGCCGCAGCTAAGAAAGCCAATGCTAAAGATAGTGCCAATGCCGCTCCAGACACTCTAAAACGGTCAAAAACTCTAGAAATATGTTTCGCTAATACTAAGCCAAGTCCAGTTAAAATTATCCAAAAACCAATCGTCTTCAGCGCAACTATGGCAACTGACGAAGCAGAAAATCCTCCAGTGAGGTGGATTCCAATCACTACTGTCAAAACAAGGATGCCTAAAATGTCATCAACTACTGCAGCAGCTAGGGTTGTTATACCTTCCGGAGTATCTAAAACTCGCATGTCACCCAATACCCTTACCGTTATCCCAATCGATGTCGCGGTTAATATAGTTCCCATAAAAAGAGCTCTAGGATCACTAAACCCATCAGCAAATCCAAATAAAATGGTTGCGTATGAACCTAATGCAAACGGTATAATTACCCCGCCAATTGCTACAACTAATGCAGGTTTTGCATATTTCAAAAACTGTCGCAAATCTGTCTCTAGTCCAGCCCCGAATAATAAAACTACTGATCCCACTTGTGCAATTGACCACATACTTTGAGAGACAGGAACACTGTGACTACTCGAATAGTGTTCAAGAGGGAAAATTGGACCATAGCTCCATATACCAATCGAACCCAAAGCAAACGGACCAATTAATATACCTGCAGCCAATTCACCCAAAACTGATGGGATTTTTAAAAAACGTTCAGCTATTTCACCGCCAATTTTAGCTGCAGCTAAAATGACGGCAAGTTGAAACATTAATTTTATAATTTCATCATGCAAATGTTATATAAATTCCAGTTGATACATAGCAAAAATATACTTGAATTATACATGACTTCATTTTTAACCTATAGTTAAAAATTATCTTATTCTTTGATTTCAATTGTATAAACATAACCTCATGAATAATAAAATAAACTAAAGAGTCATTAAAAAATTCGATTGTACCTGAATCAACAGACCCCAAAGGGCTTGACATCCAGGTGCGTCGATTACTAAGATGAGCTTATCAGTACCTGAGTTGACTCGCGTATATAAGGCGTTGTTAATTGGGATAAAGCTGCCGCTATGATTTAATAGGTGGCTTTATGTATAATATATAAATCAAATTTTTCGATCCGGGGGGACAAATGAAAAAACTCATTAGTGGTAAGGGCTCTACCCTAGCTCTGATAGTTTCCAGTATAGCAATAATCGCCTTAGTGGCTTGTACAGGTCCTGCAGGAACGCAAGGAACTAGTGGGCAGCCTGGATCACAAGGAACCGCAGGTATAGAAGGTTCTGACGGATCTACAGGTAGTCAAGGTGTACAAGGTAAGCAAGGATCCAGAGGTGCATCAGGACCTCCAGGATCTCCAGGCTCAGAAGGACCTATCGGACCTGCTGGAGCTGCTGGAGAAGATGGAAGAGATGGAAAAGATGCAGTTAACGGCGTAGCCAGTGTAGTAGCAACCCAGTCATCAGGCGGTACAGCTACTATATATGGATCTGGATTTAAGCTAGGTGAGGCAATAACGTTAATAGCTGACGATATTGTTCTTGGCAGTCAATTTGCAAACGTAGATGGATCATTTCAGGCTGACGTAGATGTTAGCGCTTTAGAAGATGGTCTTTACACTCTTTGGGCAAACGGTTCAAAGAAGACTACTGCTACTGCACCTTTGCTAGTAGGTTCCAAATAAAATAACCATCTAATTTGGTTAAATAAA
>QGNM01000034.1 GCA_003228095.2 Chloroflexota bacterium
TAAATACAGTAAAACTTTCGAAGTAAAGACCTTAAATTAGATTGAATCGTTGGATAAATATATGTTAATTTTCCCGACTGTGTAGTACTCGTATCTACACATATTCTAACCTCATAAATTAAAACCATTATAACCCGGAGGGTCGTTTTGTTAATTTTTATCATCGCTATAATTGCCGGACTAGTAGCTCTTAGTTTCGCAGGCATATTGACTATATATGTTTTGAAACAAGATCAAGGCAATGACAAAGTCAAATTTATAGGAAAGTCAATACAAGACGGAGCAATGGCATTTTTATCTAGAGAATATAGAATGCTATCTATTTTTGTTGTTGCCATGTTCATTGTATTAGCAGTATTTATAGACCTTGATGTATTAGGAAAAATAGAGGGTGATGGAACCTGGCCTAAAACCGCACTTTGCTATTTAATCGGTGCGATTGGCTCAGCTATGGCAGGTCTTATCGGAATGTCTATCGCTATACGTGCAAACTCAAGAACAGCTGTAAAGGCTGCTGAAGGACTCAATGGAGCATTGAAAATTGCTTTCAGTAGCGGAACCGTAATGGGTGTTTCAGTGGTTGGGATCGGACTTTTAGGTGTTGTTATCTTATATTGGATATTCCAAGATGCTCAAGTAATTGCTGGATTTGGTTTCGGCGCCTCATCGATAGCATTATTCGCTCGTGTTGGTGGTGGAATATATACAAAAGCTGCAGATGTTGGCGCAGACCTGGTCGGTAAAATAGAACAAGGGATTCCTGAAGACGACCCACGTAACCCTGCTACCATCGCGGATAATGTAGGTGACAATGTTGGAGACGTGGCTGGTATGGGAGCTGATCTATTTGAATCTTATGTAGGGTCCGTGATTGCAACAATTGCTCTGGTCTCAGCAGGAGTGTTATATCTTGATTCAAGTAACCCGATCGGAGATATTTTTGGGTTTAATAAATTGATTCTACTGCCAATATTAGTTCTTGCCTCAGGTATATTCGCTTCCATTCTTGGCACCTTTTTGGTTCGCACAAAAGAAGGTGCAACTATGAGTGATTTGCTTTGGTCACTAAGATACGGAATTTTTGGTGCGGGCGGTCTTGTTCTAATAGCAACAGGACTTAGTGTCTGGACCTTTGATTTATCATTTAATTATTTCTGGGTAATATTAATCGGATTAGTTGCTGGACAGATCATCGGAACATCTTCTGAGTACTATACATCTTATGAATTTAAACCGACCAAATATGTTGCAAAACAAGCCGAGACTGGGCCTGCAACTGTTGTAATTGCAGGACTTGGTTTAGGCATGATTAGCACCTTAATTCCAGCAGTAGTTGTTGTGGTTGCCATATGGCTCACATATTCGTTAGCAGGAGTTTATGGGGTGGCATTATCCGCAATTGGCATGCTCTCAACCCTTGGAATAACGCTCGCCACAGACGCATACGGCCCAATAGCAGATAACGCAGGTGGTATAGCAGAAATGGCAGGAATGGATCCAAAAGTGCGTGAGCGAACAGATGCTCTGGATTCCTTAGGGAATACCACTGCGGCTACGGGCAAAGGGTTCGCAATAGGATCCGCAGTCCTAACATCCCTCGCTTTGCTCGCAGCATATGCAGCAATGACAGGCGTCACTAGTTTAGACCTGTTACAAAGAGAGGTATTAATGGGAGTTATAGTTGGATCTACAATGCCCTTCATCTTTGCTGCTCTAACTATGCAAGCTGTTGGACGAGCAGCAAACGCAATGGTACAAGAAGTTAGAAGGCAATTCAGAGAAATTACTGGATTACTAGAAGGTACTGCTGATCCTGATTACGCCGCTGCGGTGGACATTAGCACGAAAGGAGCAATGCGCGAAATGATTCTTCCAGGAATTTTAGCAATATCTGCTCCAATTATAGTCGGTGCTATTTTAGGTGCTGAGGCTCTAGGAGGTCTACTTGTAGGTTCCATAGCAACAGGATTTCTATTTGCAATAATGATGGCTAACGCTGGTGGGTCTTGGGATAATGCAAAAAAATGGATTGAAGCAGGAAATATGGGTGGGAAGGGATCATCAGATCATGACGCAGCAGTCGTTGGAGACACTATTGGAGACCAATTTAAAGACACATCTGGCCCATCATTAAATATCCTAATTAAATTAACTGCAATGGTTGCATTAGTATTTGGCCCTCTTTTCCTATAGTTAAAACCAGGATACATATATTAAGCATTTCATTACAAATTAGTATAGGATAAAAAATATTCGCCATTACAATCAGTGAACTTAAGCATATAAAGGTTTCACTTTAATTGACTTCACTTAATAATCAAATTGACTTGGAAGAACTCGCTTCTCTAGCAAAAAGACGAGGATTTGTTTTTCAAAGTAGTGAAATATATGGAGGACTTGCCTCTACCTGGGATTATGGCCCTTTAGGAGTCGAGCTTAAACGCAAAGTTAAAGAACTTTGGTGGAATCAATTTGTTATCAAACAAGAACATGTTTTTGGATTAGACTCCTCTATAATTATGCATCCTAAAGTTTGGGATGTGAGTGGACATACATCGAATTTTTCAGATCCATTAGTGGAATGCAAACAATGTAATCATAGATATCGAAGCGATCAACTAAACACTACAGTTTGCCCAAACTGTAGCGGTGAGCTTAGTGAACCAAGATTATTTAACCTTATGTTTAAGACATTCTTGGGGCCTGTAGAAGACAATACTAATACCGCTTACCTGAGGCCTGAAACAGCCCAAGGAATATTTGTTAATTTTTTAAATGTTAAGCACACGATCAACCGGAACCCTCCATTCGGAATAGCTCAAATAGGTAAGTCATTCCGTAACGAAATCACTACCGGAAACTTTATATTTCGCACGAGAGAATTCGAGATGATGGAAATGGAATTTTTTGTACCTCCTGAGGAAGATGAAAAATGGCTTAATTATTGGGTAACCGATGCATTTAACTGGTACTTAAAACTAGGTCTTTCTAAAAACAAATTGAGGATTAGGGAACATGACAAAAATGAACTTGCCCATTATGCTAAAGCCACCCATGATATTGAATATCTATTTCCTTGGGGCTGGGGAGAGATTGCCGGAATAGCCAATAGAACTAATTATGATTTAGTAGCGCATAGTGATCAAAGTGGCAAAGAATTATCATATTTTGATGAGGCCACAAAACAACATGTGATCCCATATGTTATAGAGCCTTCATTTGGTTTAGATAGGGTAATTATGGCGTTACTTATTGAAGCTTATACCCAGGAAGATTTAGTCAATTCAAAAGGAAAACAAGAAACAAGGACCAGCCTTAAGTTAAGCCCATTGGTTGCACCTGTTCAGGTCGCAATATTACCACTAAGTAAAAAAGAGGTTCTGTCTAAATTAGCTCGTGAAATTTATACGAACCTTAAATCTTCAGAAATTGTTAAACCTCTGGTTTATTATGACGAAACTCAAAGTATAGGCAGACGTTACCGCAGGCAGGATGAAATCGGTACTCCATTGTGCATAACAGTAGATTTTGAATCACTTGAGGACCAATCCGTAACTATAAGACAGCGTGACTCCATGATTCAAACAAGGGTTTCAGTAAATATACTAGAAGAGGAAATAGTGTCACTGTTATCTAATAAAGCGCAATCGTAAATGGAGTTTGTACATTTTAGTGATGTTCATATAGGTGTAGAAAACTTCTCTCGTACTAATCCTGATACTGGATTACCATCTCGATTAATGGATTTTTTGAGCACTCTTGATGAAGTAATTGACTATTGTATTGATAACAATATAGATATGGCTGTATTTGCGGGTGATGCATACAAAAACCGAAATCCATCTCAAACCCACCAACGAGAATTTGCAAAAAGAATTCAAAGATTGTCTACGGCAGGAATACCAATAGTGCTAGTTGAAGGAAATCATGACACTCCTAGTGTAACTGGAAGAGCAACTGCATTAGATATATTTAAAACCCTTAAAGTCTCAAATGTAATATTGGGTAATAAAGCTGAAACCCATATTGTTGAAACAAAATCAGGTCCTATTCAGGTTGTAACAATACCTTGGGCAAGGAGAAGTCACCTTCTTACACGCAACGAAACAAAAGGTCTGTCATTAGAAGGGATAAATGAAATAATCCAAGAGAAGTTGTCCTTAATAATCTCTGAGCTTGCATCACAATTAGATAATTCTATACCAGCAATACTAACTAGCCATGTGACTATTAGTGGAGCAAAGACTAGTTCTGAACAATCTATGATGCTAGGTAGAGATTATGTATTATTGAATAGCAGTGTGTCGTTACCAATTTTTGATTACGTTGCTTTGGGGCATATACATAAGCGTCAAACTATTAATGAAAACAACCCTCCTGTCAACTATTGTGGGTCTTTAGAAAGAATAGATTTTGGAGAAGAAAATGATGAAAAAGGATTTTATTCAATAGAAATTGATGAAAGTGCGGCAACTAACAATCGGTTAAGAAAAGTAGAGTTTAAAAAAGTTAACGCAAGAAAACTTTTAACAATCAAAGTAGATCTAGATTCTGAATCTTCAGAACCTACTACTCAAGTGTTAAATGAAATCTCAAAACATAATCTACAAGATGTCATTGTAAGATTAATAATATTAATGCCTAGCTCATATGAGGGAAAGCTAATCGACTCTCAAATTAGAGACGCTCTAAAGCCGGCCCATTATTTGGCAGGTATATCTGTCTCAATTAAAGGCACTGAACGAGTAAGACTTGGCTCGGAGTATAATCCAAACACCAGACCTATAGATGCTTTAAAAATGTATTTGAAGATAAAGAATGTACCCGACAAGCACTCTCAATTACTAATTGAGACAGCTTCATCTATCATTGAAAACTCGGCAAATAAAAAAAATGCAGAAAATTTATAAATTTTCCATTCCTATACTATTAATTTTCTTTTTAACAATTACCGTAGTTGGATGTGAAGGAGACGATAAATCGAGTAAATCCTTGATAAATGCCCCTCAATTTGAATTAGAATTGTTTCAAAACAGCAATAACATGAATTCTTTAAACCTAAACCTTGCTGATGACTTAAATAACCACCCAATTGTTATAAATTTTTGGTACCCATCATGTCCCCCATGCAGGGAAGAAATACCCGCATTAGAAAAAGCCTATAAAAAATACAAAGGGGACGGCTTAGAGATTATTGGAATCCAAAGCTTGGTTCTGGATTCAATAGAAGATGGAAAGGAATTTGTGATTGAGTCTGGCATCACTTATGGGGTAGGAGCTGATGTTGGCTCGAGTATACAAATAAGCTATAAAGTTATTGGTTTCCCAACTACATATTTTTTAAATCGAAATCACGAGATAGTTAGGAAGTGGTCTGGTTTATTAGATAATGCACAGTTAGAACAATTTATTGTAGAAATACTTGAGTAAATATAAATATGTGTAAGTCTTATGAAGGTAATTAGTTGAGCGTTTCAAGTATTTTCCTATTAATAGTTAATTGGTTGCACATAATGGCAGCAGCTATTTGGATTGGTACTAATATAGTTCAAATGATTTTAGCTAAACCTAATTCAAATACTATTCAAATAACTAAAGCCAGAAAAGGTTTTCAACAAATAGGTAAAGTTTTCAAGCCTTTGGTAGATATATGTATTATTGTGTTGATAGCAACAGGAGCAATAATTGTTTTCAACCGCCTAACAAGTAATGATATTACTGTCGTATACGTAGTAACACTTGGGATCAAAATCACTCTCACCGCATGGATGCTAATACTTTTACATTCCGAAAGACGGCAAGTAACCGCTATTAGTAATTTAAATCAAAACTCCAGAGAATCCGGATGGTTTAATCGGACAAAGTTGATATTATCAGGATATAATGGGGTCACAGTTGTTGGTATTTTAGTCTTCTTTCTATCTGAGTTGCTCAGTTCTCTTTTCGAAGAAATACTACGACTCAACTAACGATTATACTCTAACCATTATTAAATTTGGTTGACCCAGAGGTTCCTAAAATGAGAAAAGATCTGATGGATATTATTGTGTGCCCAGCTTGTAAGGGTCAACTAAAATTGACAATAGAGGCTGAAACCAATAATGATGTTGAGACAGGTGAAATGCAGTGTGTGAAATGCTCATTTAACTATCCTATCTCTGATGGCATCCCGAATTTAATCTCACCAATTAATTTAGCTTAGCCAAAGTTAAAACGCCTACTTTCTCCACTGTATCGCTAGTGCTTAGACATTCCAACATTTCAGTTACATTCATTTTCCAAGATGGATGTTTCAAAGTTGGGTTGATTTCAACTAAAGGGGTAAGCACGAACGCTCTTTCAGCAATTCGAGGATGGGGAACTACTAGATCAGGGTTATTTAGCGTGAATTCATCACACAAAAGTATGTCTAAATCCAACGTTCTAGCATCCATTACCCCTTTACGATTCCTGCCATGTTTTTTTTCGATTACTAATAACTTCTTTAATACTTGGTTTAAATCTAACTTAGTCTTCACTAAGCAAACACAATTGAGGAAATAAGGCTGGTTATCCACTCCGACAGGAGATGTCTCATATACCGAAGATATGGCTAATATTTCACCCTTTAATTTTTGTCTGATATCTGAAATTGCCATTTTAATATAGGTAAACCTATCCCCTATGTTTGACCCTAATCCAATATAAACAAACTTGTCCAAATAGCATAAACTCCAATAATTATGTTCTTACAATTGCATCAGTCATTTTAACTACCCTAATGATCTCTTTAACATCATGCACTCTAACTAGATCAACTCCTTTTAATATTGAGATGACGACCGTTGCTGCTGTTCCTTCAATCCGATCATCCGCTGGTAAATTCAAGATTTTCCCAATTGTAGACTTACGTGAAGACCCTATTAATATAGGAGAGTTTAAGTCTTGCAATCTTTCAAGGGATCTAAATAATTCAATGTTTTGATTGACTGTTTTACCGAAACCTATTCCAGGATCAAGAATTATATTCGATTCGGAAACTCCAGCCTTAATAGCATTATTTTTAAGTTCTTCTAGTTGGTTAACAATATCGTTTACCAAGTCAGCGTAAAAAGTGTGATTTTGATTGTGCATTAACACTACAGGCACTTTATGTTCAATTACCACCGAAGCCATTGCACTATCCTTTTTAAATCCCCAAACATCATTTACCAATGATGCTCCTGCCTGAATTGCTTTCTCAGCTATTGACGCTTTATATGTATCAACTGATATTGGAATAGAGACTGCTTTTGAAATTGCTTCTATAGCAGGTATCACCCTCTCTTCCTCTATTTCCAGAGAAGTAGTAGAAGTATTGTTATATGTTATAGATGGGCGTGTTGATTCGCCTCCGATATCTATTATATGGCACCCATATTTTTCATACTCGATTGCTTTATTCACAGCCAAATCAACATTTAAATTAATCCCATCTCCTGAAAATGAATCCGGTGTAACATTAATTACACCCATCACAAATGTCTGCGACTTCCAGTTAAATAACTTTCCACCTATTTGAGTTGATATTTGATGTTGCATTCTTATGGCTCACATTCATTTAAAAATTAATAATAAAATATCACATATACATGACAAGATATTGTTTCATTTCTTGATAAAGTCTATATAAAATTATAAATGTATTCGCTTGATTATATTTCAAGTATATATATACTATTTCAACCATGGTCAACAGAAAGATAGACAGTCAAAAATTAAATCGAATGAACCAACTGAGAAAGTTGAGTCAGCAAGGTGGCGGACAAAAAAAAATTGACTCACAACACAAGCGCGGTAAATTAACCGCCGCAGAGCGAATCAATTTATTCTTAGATGAAAATTCATTTGAAGAATTAGATCCATTTGTAGTTCAAGACATTCAAAATTTTGAAGAATCCGGCAATCAATATTTAGGTGACGCTGTAGTAACTGGGTACGGCAGAGTGAATGGGCAAACAGTTTTTATATATGCACAAGATTTCACTGTTGCTGGAGGATCACTATCAGAAGCCGTTGCGCGGAAAATATGCAAGATAATGGATTTAGCGATACAGAATGGTTCCCCTATTGTTGGACTAATTGATTCTGGTGGTGCAAGAATTCAAGAGGGTGTTTCTAGTTTAGCTGGTTATGGAGACATATTTTTAAGAAACACGATGGCATCTGGAGTCATCCCTCAAATTTCAGTAATACTCGGTCCTGCAGCTGGGGGAGCCACATATTCTCCAGCATTAACAGATTTTATATTTATGGTGAACGGTGTTGGTCAAATGTATATAACAGGGCCTGATGTAATCAAAGCCGTCACAGGAGAAGAAGTTACGCATGAAGACTTAGGAGGAGCTACAAGCCATTCTTCTATAAGTGGTGTAGCCCACTTCAACCTGAACTCAGAGGAAGAATGTTTAGAACAAGTTAGAAACCTTTTACGATTCATTCCCCCGAACAATATGGAAGAATCTACAATTACAGAAACTTATGAAATTGAAGATCCAGATACTGAATTACAAAACATTGTTCCAGAAGACCCTAATCAACCATACGATGTCATGGATATAATTGGTCGAATCATTGATCAAGGTGACTTCATGGAGATTCATCATTCTTGGGCAAAAAACATTGTGGTTGGTTTTGCAAAACTTGCCGGACAATCGGTAGGCATTATAGCCCAGCAGCCAAAATATTTAGCCGGTTGTTTAGATATTAATGCGTCAGTTAAAGCAGCCAGATTTATAAGATTCTGTGATTCGTTTAATATCCCACTCGTAACCCTAATAGATGTGCCGGGATTTATGCCTGGAACTGCCCAGGAACATGGCGGCATAATCAGACATGGTGCAAAATTAATATACGCTTATGCTGAGGCAACTGTACCTAAAATAAGCGTATTACTTCGAAAAGCGTATGGAGGAGCGTATATAGTAATGAGCTCTAAAATGCTTGGAGGGGATATAAATTACGCATGGCCAACGGGTGAAATAGCAGTTATGGGTGCTGAGGGTGCGGTAAATATTATACATGCTAAAGAAATTAAATCCTCCAAAAACCCCGATGAATTAAAGTCCCAACTTATCAATGAATACCGTGAAAAATTAATGAACCCATACGTTGCTGCAAGTAAGGGGCTAATAGATGATGTAATTAACCCTGCAGACACGAGGATTAAGTTAATATCCGCATTAAAAATGTTGTCAAATAAACGTGAATCTCTACCAATTAAAAAACATGGAAGCATCCCATTGTGAATTGAGTTACGGTGATAAACAATAGTAAAAAGTTAACTATAGTGATCTCAGCAATTTCCAAATACCTAAATGCTGAACAAACCGAAATACTAAAAAATGTTCAGCAAGTAAATTCACAACCAATCACTAATAAAACATCAAAATTAAGCTCATGGAAAAGAGTTATTCATACTTCATATTTAAATCATGTCACACCCAGTAAAAATTACCGATACAACATTCAGAGACGCTCATCAAAGTTTATTAGCTACTAGACTTAAAATTGAAGACATGCTTCCAATAGCGGAGCAAATGGATTCACTTGGGTTTCATTCTATGGAGGTCTGGGGAGGAGCCACTTTCGACGTCTGTACTAGATTTTTAAACGAAGATCCTTGGGAACGCCTCAGGACTTTTAAATCGTTAATGCCAAACACAAAATTACAGATGTTATTAAGAGGTCAATCTCTTGTTGGTTACAGAGCATATCCAGATGACGTAGTTGACAGCTTTATAGAAAGATCCGCTGAAACAGGTATTGATATATTTAGAGTTTTTGATGCACTTAACGATGAATGGAATCTTAGCGCCGCTGCAAATGCAGTTTTAAAAAATAAAAAACATTTACAAATGACTCTATGCTATTCGATAACTGATCACGGTAAATTAGGGGGCCCGATATACAACCTTGAATATTTTATAAATAAAGCAAGAACTTTTAGAGACTTAGGAGCCCATAGCATAGCTGTTAAGGATATGGCTGGGCTCCTTTCACCATACGATGCGTATCAATTAATAGCTGCATTGAAATCAGAATTTGACCTACCTATTCAACTGCACACTCACTATACCTCTGGAATGGGCTCAATGACATTATTGAAGGCAATAGAAGCTGGTGTAGATATCGTAGACACCTGCTTGTCTCCTTTAGCATTACGAACATCACAGCCTGCAATCGAGCCCTTGCTATCAACTCTAAATTCTCAAGAGCGAGATCCTGGGCTTAACCTTAAAAGCATACTCATAATCGGAAACCAATTAGAGCAAAGATTATCAAAATACATAGGCATGCTCGATTCCACAAAATCGTCTGTAATAGATGCAACAGTTCTGAGTCATCAAATACCAGGGGGTATGTTCTCAAATCTTCTTTCACAGTTACGAGAAGCAGGGGCTGAGGATCGGTTACAAGAAGTCATGGAAGAAATACCAATTACGAGGAAAGAGTTGGGCTACCCACCACTTGTGACGCCAATGAGTCAAATGATCGGGTCACAATCAGTTAGTAACATTCTTTTTGGCAGGTATGAAATGGTATCTAACGCCATAACTGATTATGTGATCGGCAAATATGGACGACCTCCTGTTCAAATCGAGGAAAGTATCAAAACAATCATATTGAAAGATGAAAAAAACAAAGTTCATGACATTAAATCGCGTCCAGCTGATGAACTTGAGCCTGAAATGAAAAAAGCCAAAGAAGAACTATCTGATATTACTAGTAATATCGACGATATCCTTATATACGCACTTTACCCTACTACAGGTCTCGGATTTCTACGTCGTAAGTATGGGCTGGAAGCCATGCCAGTAGAGTCTATAGAGCCTGTTGAGCCCAAAAGTATTAGTGAGGAACAACCATCAGGCCAAAACTCAATCACTAAAACCGGGAATTTAAAGGCATTTAACGTGTACCTTGATAACGAAGTGTTTTATGTTGAAGTCGACCCAATAAACCTTAAACAAACACTTGTACAAACTTCTAATGAACAACATTCATCAAAGGGCATTGATACGCCTGTAAAAGACAATCAAATTGTTATCAGCGCTCCAATTAATGGGATTATTATAAAACATCTAGTTGCTGAAGGGGATCAAGTATCTACCGGACAGAACATAATTATACTAGAGGCTATGAAAATGGAAAATACCTTATCCTCTCCCACGTCAGGAATTATTAAAAAGATGGCGTATGCCGTTGGAATCAAAGTAAACAAAGGTGCTATATTAGCGATAATCGAACCCAATTCTTGAATATGTAATTAAATTTTAGCTACTCTACTCTTTTAAAACACAAGTTAGTTACAATACAATTAATAATTATCATATTGATGATTCTATAAAAAAAATTAAGTCACATAAGTAGCGCAAAAAACTACAGCATGTGATTAATATTTTTTGAGTTTATAAGTACTTAAATGAGGCACAAAACTAGATGAGACAAAAGATTACCGTAGTCGGCGCAGGAAATGTTGGAGCTACCACAGCACAAAGGCTTTTTGAAAAAAATTACGCCGATATTGTTCTAGTAGATATTGTGGATGGATTGCCACAAGGAAAAGCTTTGGACATTCTTGAATCCGGTCCAGTAGTAGGATCAGATGTAAATATCATAGGTACCAACTCTTATGAAGAGACCGAGAATTCTGACATCATAGTTATTACGTCAGGTATTGCTAGAAAACCTGGCATGAGTCGTGATGACTTGTTATTAACCAACATGAAGATAGTATCTGATGTCGTAGAAAAAACCACTTCTAAATCTCCAAATAGTATTTTAGTAATTGTCACAAACCCTCTAGATGCGATGACACAACAAGCCTTTAAGGTGAGTGGTTTTACTAAAGAAAAAGTAGTAGGTATGGCTGGAGTTTTAGATACCGCAAGATATAGAAGTTTTTTAGCAAAAGAATTAAATGTGTCTGTAGATGTAGTACAGGCATATGTTCTAGGAGGGCATGGGGACACTATGGTTCCTACAGTTGGCCCAACAACTATAGGTGGTATCCCAGTAGCCGATTTAATTCCTGCAAGCCGATTAGATGAAATTGTACAACGAACCCGAGATGGTGGAGCAGAAATAGTTGGGTTACTAAAAACTGGTAGCGCCTATTACGCCCCGTCAGCGTCGATAGTAGAAATGGTTGACTCTATAGTCTTAGATAAAAAACTAATATTGCCTTGTACCGCATACTTAGAAGGCGAATATGGGTTAGACGGGCTGTATGTTGGCGTCCCAGTTAAATTAGGTAAGAGTGGGGTTGAACATATATATGAATTTAAACTTACTCCGTCAGAGCTGAAATCATTACATAAATCTGCTGAGTCAGTTAAAGAGCTCTTACGCGTTATGGATGGGAATTAGTAAGTAAACACTATAATAAGTCCGTGTTTAAATGTTTTTAATTGACTTACCTTTCTTAATTGGAAACCACCAATTCCATTTCCCGAGCAACTTCATGCTGGCAGGAACCAAAATGGATCGAATTATTGTGGCATCTAAAAATATAGCTATAGCTAAACCCATGCCCACCTGTTGAAACATCACCATATCTGCAGCACCGGCAACTGAGAACACTGCTACCATTATCATTGCGGCGCCTGTAATCAGGCCTGAAGTTGACTTAACGCCAAGCGCAATAGAGTTTTCGTTATCACCGCTCTCATCATAATATTCTCGTATTCTGCTTAAGAGGAAAACATGGTAATCCATCGATAACCCAAATAATACTGCGAATAAAAACACTGGTACCCAAGCGTCGATTACTTCCACTTGTTGAAAGCCAAGAGTTTGGGCAGCAAAGCCTTTTTGAAAAACTAGTACAACGAACCCGTATGCTGAGCCCACTGATAATAAATTCATCACAACAGCTTTGATAGGCACGATAATGGATCTAAAAACAAAGGCTAGCAAGAAAAAGCTGATTGTCAGAACAAAGATAATTACAATTGGTAAATAGTTATTCACTAAATCAATATAATCAACAATGAATGCGACTAAACCAGTGACCCTAACGTTATTTGAGGAATTCTTAAATGCATTTGGCACGTACTCATTCCGTATCCTTTTTACTGCATCAGCCATTGTTTGAGAGTTTGGGTCACCGTTAATATCTGCTCTTAAAACAATTATTTCCCCTTCATCACTTTCTAGTTGATTAATCGGGCCAAAGTTATCGTCTTCATTAATAAATGACACTAGTAAATCTTTGTTGCTTGTGAGTTCAGAGTTTTGATCGAGTTCATCAAGAACTATTACCACTGGTGAGCCGACAAATCCATAAGAAAATTCATTTGCTAAAACCTCAAATCCCCGCCTAGACATTGTTTCTTCTGGAAAAGTAGTTATACCATTTTGACCTAATTTAAGGTCCATAGCTGGTATAGATGCTAGTAGTAATAAAGACACGGCAAATAGTATAGAAATTACTGAGTGTCGCATAACAAATTTACTAAACGAATACCAGAATCCAGTCGAATAATTTGCTGCCTTGTTTAATGGTGACAGGTGAATAAATGGCACTTTGAAGGCATTGATCTTATCTCCCAGAAAACTCAACATTGCTGGCAATAAAGTTAATGAAGCGGCAACACTTACAACCACAACCACGATTGCTCCACCACCTAGGCTACGTAGAACCGAAAAGGGTGTAATTAACATACCAATTAAAGCGAGAACCACTGTTATGCCAGAAAATATTACAGACTTGCTTGCAGTCTCTCCGGTTTTTGAAATCGCGTCAATCTGGCTTAGTCCTTTATTTCTTTCCTCTCTATATCTAGAAACTATTAAGAGCGAATAATCCACACCAACGGCTAAACCCATCATCGCAATCATGTTTGTTACAAAAAAAGAAAATGGCCATACTTGACCTATTAAGGTTGTAATTCCTAAAGCCACAACAATAGAAATTAATGCAATCACTATTGGAATCAAAGAGGAAACTAAAGCTCCAAACACTAAAATTAAAATTATCAAGGCTGCCGGTATACCAACTTTTAATTCTAGCTCCAGATCATTCTTAGAAATCGTTTGGAAGTCATGGTCAAAAGTACTATCTCCTGTCATTGTCACATCAAATAATTTATCTCTATTTGCCCCGTCAATAACATTAATCATTGGACGCAAATCCTCCTCCTCCGGAGGGTCAAAAAGAATTAGCAGAGTTTTCTGATCTTCTGAAACCAGAGGTTTAAAGCCTGTACTATAGTAGCTAATCGGATTCTCATAATACTTGCCGTCTAGCTTGAGTAAATCAGCAGTGAGATCGTTCACGAAATCCACGAAGTTTTGATCGTTCACTGAATAACTTTGAGATTTAATAATCAAAACCTCATATTCAGACCTATCTAGATCAATTTCTATCCCACTCTCACGAATTAAACCTGCAGCTACAATCGACTCTGGTTCGTTGGTAAATCCCAAATCAGAGGTAATGGCTGAGTTAATATACGTTAGTGTAACTAAACCGGCAGCGATTACTAAAATGAGCCATGAGAATATAGCGATATTTCTATGTTGTGCACTCCAAATCGTAATATTTTTTGTACTAAAAAAATTATTCACAGAAACATCCTTGCTAGTTTATTGCAGTTCAATATTAGCGGAAACTATCAACGGATTTATATTGTAAGCAGTTAAAACTATTAGCGATTTTAACTGCCATTAACAACCTATGGTGTTAAAGCTAAAGCTGAAACAACTTTTTCAGTGTTCACTATATGTTGGTTTAGTTTAAGACTTTTGGGGTCGATGCCTAAAGCCAGCCCTATAAGTTGAGGCAAATGTAATATAGGCAGATCTATAGGTTGACCAACTTGCTTAGATGCAGTCGGCTGATAGCCGTCTAAGTTCAGGTGGCAAAGCGGGCAAGGAGTCACCATTGCAACAGCTCCCTCTTTTTTCGCACTCAGGGTATGGTTAGATACCATCTTCATTGAATTTTTTTCATTTATCGTTAATATTGGAAACCCGCAACAGGCACTTTTACCAGGAAAATCAGCGACTTCAGCTCCTACAGCTTCTATGATCATTTCTAAAGAATGTTTACGCTCTGGATTTTCATCAAAACCTAACGCGTCTGAGGGCCTAACAATATAGCATCCATAAAAAGGAGCTATTTTTAAACCAGTCAAAGGTTTAACAATTTTTTCTTTGAATTTTTCTATACCTATATCTTCTATTATGATCCAGAGTAGGTGTCTCGGCTCAGCCTGCCCTTTATATTCAAGGTTTTCCTCTGATAAGTCCGAATTTACAGATTCCCTGTATTCGACATCTGTCATCCTCGCTTTAGCTTGAGACATAACTCCTTGGCAGGTGCTACATATAGTCATTATTGGCAATCCTGAGTTTTCTCCCATAGCAAATGTGCGAGCGTTTAAGGTATCGCCTAATCGTTCATTTTTTTCTTGTAATACTCCAGAACCTGTGCAAGATGCGCCTTCCATAGTCTGTGTATCTAATTCAATTCCAAGTCGTTTACATACTTCGATAGTAGCAGTATATAATTCAGGGGCAGCTCCCCTGGAAACACATCCTGGATAAAATGCATATTTCATTAGAGCACCTTAGTCTTTTCAAACAATTTAGTTATATTTTTATAGCCAGGTATTTTTTCATAAAATATAGGTGGCATTTTTCCTCTCATCACCATTTTTAAACCAATTGGAGCTAATTTCAACATTTCTGGAATATTGAACATACCAAAAGTTTTAACTGGCAGCCAAAATTCATTTAAAACACCATTATTTCGGATGATTTCCGAAAAAACTTCAGCGTGCCTTGCCCCATTGGTATTTTTGAAACCTGCCTCCATAGCAAAATCTCTCAGTTTCATTATTCTCCCCATGGGATCAACCCCTTTAGGACATACTTCAACACACTGCATACATCGAGTGCAATCCCAGATTCCACTCGGTTCATTTAAATCTTTAAGTCTTTGGCTATTCGCTTCATCTCTAGGGTCAGCTATAAACCTATACGCCTTAGCTAATGCTGCGGGCCCAAGAAAAGTTTCATCGACGGCGAGGACGGTGCAATCTGATACGCATGCACCACATTGAATGCAGCCCATGACACCTGCCAGTTCTACCATTGACTCGTTTGATGCGATATATTCGGCTTCTGGAGGAGATGAATCCGTCTTAATCCATGGATCTATAGCTTTGATTTTTTCCCAGTGAGTATCAAATTCAACAATCAAATCTTTGATTATTTTCATATTGCCTATCGGCTCAACATTGATCGATTTGTTTTTATTTGAGACTAAGTCAGTAATCTTAGTGTTACAAGCGAGAACTGCTTGACCATTTACTCTCATAGCACAAGAACCACATATAGCGCTTCGGCAAGAGCATCTTAGGGCTAGAGTACCGTCTACTTCCTCTCTAATTTTAATTAATCCATCTAATACTGTGTCAGTTTCATTCACTTCAATATTAAATTCCTGACGATAAGGGCTTTTGCCTTCCGCATCTGGATTAAATCTTGCTATATTTAAATCAACATCCATGTTTTATAATTTGCCTAGTATTTTCGTTCCTGAGGCTGCCATTTCGTAATATTTACTGGCACGTAATCAACCTTAGGTTCACCGTTAATTTGACTTACTACAATATGTTTCAACCAGTTTTTATCATCTCTATCTGGCATATCAGTTCTGGTATGAGCTCCCCTACTCTCCTTACGCTCAAGCGCTCCTAGAATGATAGTTTCAGCACAATCCAGCATGAATCCTAATTCAAGAGTGAATATAAGGTTAGTGTTAAAAATCAAGTTTTTATCATGAACTATGACATTAGAATATCTATTTTTTAATTCAATTAAATCAGATTTTGCTTGCTCCATGCCGTTCTGATCCCTATATACTGCGAGATGTTTGTTCATTGTCTGACCTAGATTAAGTCTGATTTGACCAAACATTTCTCCTTTATCTCTGTTTAAAAGATTTTGAATCGCTTCTCTATCTGTTTTGGAGTAGGAATCATCAACTGAAGCCGACGTCTGATTCTTTACCCACTCAGAAGCGTGTTCACCAGAGCGTCTTCCAAAAACCAGTGTGTCTAATAGGGAATTTGCTCCTAGACGATTTCCGCCATGGACGCTAACACATGCTGTCTCACCAGCGCCATATAAACCAGGTATTGAAGTCTGTCCATCAATATCAGTTTTGATGCCACCCATTATGTAATGCATCCCAGGTCTTATTGGAACTGGGTCTGTAACCATATCTTTCCCAGCAAAATCGATGCCTAGTTGCCTGATTTGTGACAATCTTTCATTAATCAATTTTTCTCCAAGATGGCGTGCATCAAGCAACACACAACCATCAATCCCCCTACCTTCATTTATTTCAGTCTGTTCAGAACGAGACACAACATCTCGTGAGGCGAGTTCCATCATGTTGGGAGCATATCTCTCCATAAACCTTTCGCCTTCAGAGTTAAGAAGATGTGCACCTTCCCCTCGCGCTGCCTCTGACATCAAAGCTCCATTATTTTTAAGGGTAGTAGGGTGATATTGAACCATCTCCATATCCATAATTCCTGCCCCAGCACGATACCCCAAAGCGATGCCATCACCTGTACATATCAATGCATTTGTCGAAGGTTCAAAAACTCTACCAACTCCTCCTGAAGCTATGATAACTGCTTTAGCTCTCATCACGTGTAATTCACCAGTTCTCATGTCCATAGCTACAACGCCGTTACACCTACCTTCCTGCATAATAAGCGAAGTGACAAACCATTCCTCAAAAACTTTAACTCCTGAGTTTAGAACCTGCTCGTGTAAAACGTGTAAAAGAGCTTGCCCAGTGAAGTCTGCGACAAAAAACGTTCTTGCTTCACGCTGACCACCGAATGCCCTAACACCTAACCGTCCTTGATCATCTCTATTGAAGGCGGCGCCCATGTGCTCCATGTTTATGACTTCACTACCCGCTTCTTTTGCCATTACTTCAACTGCATCTTGGTCAGCGAGATAGTCAGACCCTTTTATTGTGTCAAATGCATGGTCTTCCCAATTATCACCACGATCAGTCAGAGCGGCATTTATACCACCTTGCGCAGCATTAGAATGGGATCTAACCGGGTATACTTTGGTTATGACAGCAACCTTTGACCCGTTTTGAGAGGCAGCCAAAGCTGCCCTCATTCCTGCAAGTCCTGCTCCCATAACTATGACATCAAAATCAAACATATAAAAACTATATCAGATAGATTAATAGTTTGTGTACTGTTTCACATTGTGTATATAACTGAAGAAATGATGTAAATTAATATCCATATAATTTTCTGTAAATCAAAATATGTTCCTTTTAAGGTGAATAGTATGCCAAACATTAACAACAACAACTGGATGTCTCTGTTAGTAGGCCAAGATGTTGATCCACCATTGCCTAAAACCGTTGAAGAAATACCATTTATCAGGGAGGCTATGGATTTCTCTTCTTTAAATGTTGATCTTCCCGAG
The DNA here is from genome assembly GCA_003228095.2 of Chloroflexota bacterium. Lineage (GTDB taxonomy): Bacteria > Chloroflexota > Dehalococcoidia > Lucifugimonadales > UBA2962 > UBA2962. The sequence continues at coordinate 18,502 of QGNM01000034.1, forward strand.
ATAGCTAATTCCGAAACAATCGAAATAAGAAACAGAGACGGATGGAAATTATTAGCAGAAGTCTATATTCCTAAAGGTTCTGGCCCATTCCCAGTAATTTTGTACATGCACGGCGGCGGTTGGTGTATTGGCTCTCCTGAAGGAGTAAAAAGGAAAGCAATGAGATTAGCGGAACAAGGATTTGTAGTTTTTAACTTAAATTATTCTTTAGCCCCAGAAAGGATATTTCCTAACGCAGTTGAAGATGTAGTTTACGCTGCGAGATGGATTGTTAAAAATGCTCATACCTATAATGGCGATGCTGCAAAGATGATTGTCAGCGGAGATTCGGCAGGCGCTAACCTCTCAGCAGTAGCAATTCATGTTTTACACGGAGACACTAATCTAGTAGATGGTGGTGATTTATCAGACGTAAAAGTTAAATTTTCGGGTGCATTACTTTATTACGGTGTTTTCGACTTTCCCTTAATGATTTCTGAACCATTGTCCAACAGCGGTTATGTTGAGGTGTGGTTCACAAGGGCGTATTTGGGGCCAAATTATCTTTCCAAGGTACAGAACCCGCTAGTAAGCCCTGTCTTTTCTCCTTACTTAGAAAAATTCCCTCCTTGCTACTTGGTATGTGGAGATCAAGACTCTCTTCTAAGCAATACTTTATCTATGACAAAAGCATTAACCTCGCATAATGTGCCTACGACGGTATCTATACCAAGTGGATTTGATCATACATTTGATTATGTTGAGCATAAATTAGAAGGTGTAACACCGGAAATTGAACGCATTTCAACTTGGCTAAAATCAGTAACTGCTTAAAACACTAATTCTTATCTTCAACCCACACATTTAAATAATGTGCTAATAAGGCTTGAATGTTAGTGTCTTCATGAACGCATTTTATCTTAACTGATTTCCATAAATCAGTAGGAATGCGCACTGTTAGTGCCTTAGAGTCCTTTATCGACCCCATTTCTGTTTCATTTACTTCACGGCGTGTCAGCGTCATAACGTTAAGAAGTATACACGTATTGACATCTAGCATGCAATCCTTTTATACTAATTGACGTCAATACTTCAATACGTTTTAATGAATTGCAGTATCGGCTGAATTAAGCCAAGACGTTGAGAAGTAAAAACTTATCGAATATGAAAGGGTCCACTATGAATGAAAAAATTGAGTTATTAGATTTATTACGCCTTGAGATTGATAAGCTTAAAAGCACTAATCCTTCATTAGATACAGCAGTGCTTGAGTTAATGTACGGCGCTACATCAAAAGACATATACAAAGATATTCTCTGGGGGATTAAAGTTGACGAAGAGCATAACGAAATGGATTCAGTAATAGAATCTTTAGACGATCTCCCTCCTGAAGCTGAAGCATTTATGGCAGCTGGATTAAGGGCATATAGGAATATGGAAATTGTGAGAGCTATAAACTAGATACAAGCTTTGTGCCGCTAAAATAACGAACTGATCGTCGTTCATTAAGATTTATACCTGATTCATTAACAGACGTTCACTTTCAAATCATGTTAGAATCCTTGATTAAATAGCTTTTGGATATCAAACCACACAAGTGTCAATATTTGATCAACACTTGTATGTTTATAGCAAGGAGATAAGATGGCCTCAACAGAAAGAACCGGTAAGATCCAGACCGTACTTGGATTAATTGAACCAGCTGAACTTGGTATAACTTTAACCCACGAACACGCTCTTATTGATTTGTCTTGCTACTTCGTAATGCCTGAAGAGGCAACTGAACGCTGGTATGTAGACAAACCACTTACCATGGATATCCGTGGGAACATAGGCAAGCGTTGGTCTCATAACAAAGACATACAGCTTTTAATAGATGAAAAACATCAAACTGATGAAATCTATAAATATTACCTCGCAGGCGGTAATTCTTTTGTAGACACTACTTCACTTGGTATAGCCAGAGATCCTCTAGCGCTTGCGAGA